>UQSP01000003.1 GCA_900543755.1 uncultured Eubacteriales bacterium | reverse complement strand
TCGTGGGCTCGGAGATGTGTATAAGAGACAGGGTATATTTAGTATAAGATAAAAACACGGAGGAATATAAGGGAAATGAAAAAGATTTCAAAAATCGTGGCATTGATCGCAAGTTTGGTTTTGTGTTTTGCGGTTTTTGCCGCATGTGCGCCCGATGAAGGCAAGGACGACAACAACAATAACAACAACAATAACAACAACTCTGCCGAAAGAGGAAATTATCTCGACCTTTGGGATAAGGCTACGGGATGGACGGACGCCAACTCGGTAGACGTAAGTCCCGAAAACGACAACGCGGGTCTTTACGCTTACGTCAACAAAGACAAAAGCACTTTGGAAAATCTTAAATCCACGGTTAAAGTAGATAAGTTTACCGAATACGATTCCATATACTATGCTTTGGGTTCGGAAGACCTGTCTTCTTACAAAAAGCTTGTGGTCACCGCTTATTCGTCGGGCGCCACGGTAGTTGCCGACGGCCAGGAGAGGACCGAGCCTACCAAACTTCTTTTCAAAATAGAATCTCTTCCCCCCATCGAGGGCGGCGAAGGCAAGTCCGAAGTCACGGTAGAACTTTCTTCCGAACCCAAGACTTTCGAATTTGACCTTACTTACGAAGATTACGACAAGGCATTGGAAGGCGCGACCAAACTTACCTTTATCGCGGGCCCGGGAACCAAGGACTACAGCGCGGAAATCACGTTTACCGAAATTTATTTTTCCGACCTTGCTCCCAATCCCGAACTTGTGGTAAACGAAAAGGGTTCGGTTTCTCTGCCCCTTGTTTACGACGGCACAAGCGAAACGTTCAACATCAATTCCGGCTTTAAGGCTAACGACGGCAACATAAGCATACTTGTCGACAACGGCGCCACCACTTTGACGGTACCCACCACCAAAGCCGAATGGGAATACGTTTCCACCAAGATAAGCGGTAATCTTAAAAACTTTACCAAAATCAAGGTAGTATTCACCGCACCCGAGGGCGTAACGTTCAAAATGAAACTTGAAGGCGCAAGCGCCGCAATCGAAACGAGCACAGACGAAGAAACTCTTAACGCCGGCACGGGAGAACAAAAGACCTGGGAATGGAGCGGCTTTACCGCAGACAACCTTACCGAGGGTCCCGAGATGCGCTTCCTGATTTTCCCCTCACCCGGGTCGTCAGTCACCGAGGAATACACAATCGTCATCCACGAACTTGTATTCATGAAATAAAAATCTGAACGCTTTTTAACGGGCTGTAAGTTTCGCTCTTACGGCCCGTAATATTAAAACCGCAAATTCTGAACAATATAACAATAAAACATATTTTTGCTGCAGGAGTTTTTTATGGATAATTTTAAAGAGCTGCATACTTTTTCGGATGAGTTTGTCTTGGGAAAAGATTTGAAAATTTCGCTTTTGCCCACGGGCGACGTCAAGGAAATAATCCGAAACGGCGTGATGTACACCGGTTTCGTCGCTGACTGCGCTAACGGCGCGATTGGCGGAATTTATATCAGAGAATACGACAACGGCGTAATTACGCGCGTTTTCCGTCTTAACGGCAAAGGATTAAGCAATTTCGGAGTATGCGACAAAGGCGCCGTTTACGAAGGCCGCGCGGGCGAAACCGACTACCGTCTTACCTTGAGATGCGACGATTACGCCTGGTATTATACGCTTTATACAAGCGGCGACAAGGAAATCGACGTCCTCTGCACTCAGGACATCGGCGTGGGCGACAAGGGTTTCGTAAGAAACAACGAGCTGTATTCGGCGCAATACCTCGGTCACACCGTTAAAGACGACGTTTACGGCTTTGTAATCTCTTCCCGTCAGAACATGGGCGGCCGTCACCCCGTGCTGACAGCGGGCACGCTGGGAATTAAAGCAACGGGATACAGCACCGACGGGCTGCAGTTTTTCGGCAGCGAATACCGCGTCACAAACAAGCCCGCGCTTATCGACAAACAGCTCCCCTGTTATGTACACCAGTACGAAATGCCTTTTATCGCATTAAGCACCGAAAAATTCGTGCCGGGAAAGGACAGGACTTTCGCGTTTTACTTCAAAACCTGCGACGACCTTCCCGTAGCCGCGGAGGGAGGAATGCCCTCAGGCATCGAAGAGGATTACGCGGCTTTAGAAGATTTTGAATGCACAACTCATAAGCCCGTAAAATATTCGGACGAAATAGGCGACGTCCTTATCAGCGAAAACTTTACCGAGGAAGAAACAGCCGCGCTGTATCCCGTAAAAACCGAGGAGGAACGCGAAAAAGGAAAACTTTACTCCTTTTTTACCGAGGATGGCGCTTACGTTGCGACTCTTGACAAAGAAGGCGCGGTTCAGCGTCCGCACGGTCATATATCCATAAGCGGCTTTGACCCCGATTCTCTGCCCGAAAACGTAATGAGCAACACCTCTTATATGTACGGCATGATATGCTCGCAGACCATTATAGGAAACACGTCGTTCCACAAGCTGTTTTCGGTTTCGCGCGGGTTTTTGGACACTCAGTGGACGGAAGGCGTGCGCGTTTACGTCAAGCTTGACGGAAAATACCGCCGCCTGGGTACGGCAGGCCTTTTCGAAATAGGGCTTAATTACTGCCGTTACTTGTACAAGTTACCCGGCGACGTCGTGGAAATACGCGTATTCAACAGCTTTGACAAGCCTTTTATCAACGTTGAAGTAACTTCTCTTAACAAAAAGCAATACGACTTTATGCTTACCATGCAGTGCGTCATGGGCGAAGACGCCGGAAAAATTCTTTTAAGCCGCGAGGGCAACGTGCTGCGCTTCAAACCCGCCTCGGGTCCCGCAACTTCCTTCTGCCCCGAGCTTAATTACGAGGCGGTTTTCGACCGCGACATAATACAAGGCGACGACTCGATATTCTTTGCCGACGGAAAATCCAGAAACGAAACTCTGCTTTCGGTAAAATTAAGCGGCGACTCTTTCCGTATGGCGATAGCGGGTGACGAGAAAAAGTCCGCAAAAGCCGAATTTGCCGATTTCGCAAAGGAAAAAGAGCTTTTCTTCGAGTTCTACGACCGTCTTTTGCTTAAGGCGCACATCAGCCCCAACGACGAATACACCTCTAAACTCAACCTTATCCTGCGTTGGTACGCGCACGACTGTCTGGTACATTACGCTTCCCCCCACGGATTGGAACAAACGGGCGGCGCCGCATGGGGCACCCGCGACGTTTGCCAGGGTCCCGTGGAGTTCTTCCTTACTTTCGGACATTTCCCGACGGTAAAGAAAATCCTTGCCAGAGTGTTCCGTTACCAGAACGCGGAGGGCGAATGGCCCCAGTGGTTCATGTTTGACGAGTATCCTTTCGCGGCGGACGACTGCCACGGCGACATAGTGTTCTGGCCGCTTAAGGCGCTTGCAGATTACCTTGCCGCCACGCACGATTACGGCTTTTTAAGCGAAAACATAGAATTGAAACAAGGCGGAGTTCTTCCCCTCTCCCGTCTGGTAGAAAAGTCGCTCCACAGCATAGAGAACAGATTTATCGGCGACAGCGGACTTATCACTTACGCGGGCGGCGACTGGGACGATACTTTACAGCCCGTCAACGCATTTCTAAAGCAAAACCTCATTTCTTCGTGGACGATGGCGCTTGCCTACCAGACGCTTACTTCCCTTGCAAGCATTCTTCCCGACGAAAGCCTTAAAAACAAGTGTTCCGATTTTGCAAAACGCATCAAAAACTCCTTCGACAAAGACCTTGTAAAAGACGGGGTCATCGCCGGATTCGGTTACATGGACGAACAAAACGTGCGCTGTATGCTTCACCCTCTTGACGAAACAAGCGGAATCCACCTAAGACTTCTGCCCCTTACCCGAAGCATTATCGCCCGAATGGCCGATAAAAATCTTGCCGACAAAAACGTGCAGCTTATCGATGAGCATCTGCGCTGTCCGGACGGCGTTCGCCTTATGGACAGACCCGCAAGATACGAAGGCGGCGTAAGCAAAATATTCGTCCGCGCCGAACAGGCGGCAAACGTAGGCAGAGAAATAAGCCTTCAGTACGTACACGCGCATATAAGATACATCGAGGCAATGACGGTATTGGGAAGAAGCGAGGACGCGCTGTGGGGCCTTATGGCGGTCAATCCGATAAACATCAAAGAAACCGTCAGAAACGCCATGCCCAGACAATCCAACTGCTACTCCTCAAGCTCCGAGGGACTTTTTAACGACAGATACGAATACCGCAAAAACTTCGATAAACTGCGCGACGGCTCCGTGCCCGTCAGAAGCGGCTGGCGCGTTTATTCCAGCGGAGGCGGAATTTACCTTGCAAGACTGTTTGCCGACGTATTGGGTGTAAAAATCCTTAAAGACAAACTCGTGCTGGACCCCGTTCTTCCCGCAGATAAATTCGACGGACACGAAATCGGATTTACCGCAAAAGGCAAAAATATCACGGTGAAATTCGTAAAAGGCAACGAAAGAAAAGCGATTTATAACGGAATTACCCTCTCCCCGTCCCGCGATAATCCCTATCGCGAAGGCGGAATCGCGATTCCCTTTGACGAAATGAAAACAACCGATAACGAAATTATCTTCATGATTAAATGATTAATTAAATTTGACTATAGACTACATTTCTTCATACTCCGGCAAAAGCCCGTTCCCGATTTATCCGAACGGGCTTTTGCATTTTTTAAAGCAAAACGAAACGCCTTATACAATAATTTTCCTGTGCCGCGTTTTATACAAAAGTAAATTTTTTTTCGGCTTATATACTATAATAATGTTTTCATAGCTATATTCATTGCGGTATTTGAAAATTAAACTTTTTTGTCCCCCTGTCTTTATAAATTAAAAACACCATTTCTTTTCAGCCTCTTTTTTGTCGTTTTCCTCTGCTTTATAAATGAAACCATTTCCCTTTCGAGCCCCGTAAGTCTTATCTAAAAAACTTTCTCCTGACTGTCGGGACAAGCGTTTTCGCCTTATTTCACGCATTTATGAAAATATACATTTCTTTTGTCAATATCTGAATTAAGTTTCTTTGCGCTTTCTTTCCCATTGTCTTTAACCGCGCGGCTTATTTTTAACGCTCGCGGGCACCTTAAAAGCAACGAAATGATTTAGTCATTACCCAAGCAAAAAAATAATAAAAATCCGCGGCATAAAAACAAACTCAGTCGCGGATTTTAAAACGTCAAAGGACAACCGGACATAATGCGTCCCGTCGTCCGATGACAAAATAAGGAGTATGAAGAAGCAAAATAAGCTTAAATCAGCGTATAGAAAACCGTATAAGTCACGGATTGAGCATCGGCATTGTTGCGCGCAAGTCCCGCCATGTGCTGAACGCCCGAACCGAAAAACGCCGCAAGCTGGCTTTTCTGATTAGCCGTGCAGGTATCATATCTGCCTTGATCGACGGGAGTTGCACACGACTCCAGCACAAAGCTTCCGTCAGAGGTAATCGTAAGGACTTTAATCGCGTCGACGCCTGAGCCGATATAAAGCTGAATGCTGTCGGCGTAGCGACGGACGGTAAAAGTAGCGGAAGTATAGCTGTTTACGGAGCCTTCTACGTTAAGCACAAAATCGTTGCCCATCCACAAGCCGCTGCATTCGACGATTACACTTGCGCCGCCTTTTTCCCAATTGGCGATCTGGAAAGAAAGAATACTTTTGCCGTTGGTAAGCGACATGCCTGCCATATTGGACACGTTTTCCATGGTTACAGTATATTCATACGCCCCCGAGGTAACCGTCTCCGGCATATAATAAAAGTTAGATGTGTTATCGGTAAGTGTGAAGCTGCCGTCGCGGGAATCTGCAATTTCTTCTTCGGTAAGCGTACCGCTATTCAAAGTTATGCCGTTGACCGTCCCGGACGAAGCAAGCATGGTTTTGGGATAAGCGGTAAGAGTGACAGTTTTGTTTTCCTCGTCCAGCGTAACCAAATCGGCAAGCGCGAAATCGGTTTTATCGGTATAATGCGCTTTATAATCGCCGGCAGGCAGATTTAATGCGAACATTCCTTCCGACACCGCAGCATCGTACATTGCTCCGCTTAATGCGGTAAACTCGACCACTCCTTCGCCCGTACCGCCCATAACGTTGCCGCTGGCGCTTATCAGAGTCTTTTCCTCGAAATGCGCGGTATAAACGGAAGTTATGCCTTGACGGTCGTAACTTGAGTATCCCGCCGCAAGCATAACGTCGGGGCCGAAGAATTCCTGAAGTTTAAGGTCGTTGGCGGCTTTTCTTTCGGAGTTGTTCACCGTCCAAGAGTCGTCCGCAAAAGTTATTCCGTCCTTAGTAACGGTAAGTATTTTCATTTCTTTGCCGTCGGGGCCTATGGAAAGTACTATTTTATCCGCGGTACGGGAAATTTTGAAGTACAGTTCCATTTCGCCGTGCCAAATCATTTTATTGGGGCTTGCACAGTTAAGAACGTAGTCGTTGGTGCTGTCAGTACTGCGTTTGACGTCTATAATCACTTTTGAGCCCTGACCTTCCCAGTTTGCGCTTTGGAAAGAAATATAGCTACCCGTATCTACGTTCTGAATGCTTATTCCTTGCATTCCCTCAGTTACCGAGGTATCTTTAGCCGTAATGTACGCGGTAAACTCGAACGGATTTACGGTGGCCGTGGAAGGCAGAATCATGCTTTGTCCGAACGACGCAGGTACCTCGAACGTTCCGCCGCCTTGAGCAGATGCCTTTTGATCGGCATAGGTGCTACCCGTCATATAAGTGGCATCCTGCATAACGCCCGTTATGTTTTCCGCGCCGAGGGTTTCATCGATGAACAGCGCCTTTTTGCCGTCATATACTACGGCCGTAATGCCTACCGGAACATAAGCATTAAGCTGAGCGCCGTCGGTCGCCGTGCGTATGAGATTTGCAGGATTGACCGCGCCTGCATATATCGAAAGGTTTTCGCCTGCGCCGGTAACCTCGACCGAAGTCAGTTTAACCATATCGCTTTCCGCCGAAAGAACAACTGAATAATCGGAGAAAGTCACGTTGTCGACGGGAGAAGAATTATATCCTATTCTATGGCGAATACCGAAGCCTGCGGCAACCGGAACGCCCTTGAACGGTATATCAGTTCTATCCGAATCGGAAACCTTCCATAATGGCGTGGTATCTGTATTGATAAATACAAGCGGCTTGCCGTCGATCAACAGATACAAAAGCTCGTTGTCACGCGTAAGCGTCATTTCAAAATCTGTTTTGTCAAGCGAGGCATAGTCACCGTCATTCATCAGCCATAACGGGCTACCCTTACCTATATATATGTCATTCCAGCCCGGCTTATATGACAGTATGATGACATTGTCGCTCCAGGTGTTCCATAATATGGCGCTGCTCGCACTGCCGTCGTAAACGGGAACGGAAAGAGTAAAGCCGATTTGTCCTTTGGCTTCATTTTCGGAGGAATTGACTTTCACATGCGCAGATAGCGTGAAAGTTGTGGAAGCGGGCATAGCAAGCGACGTAAAACTGTAACGACTGGAATCTATATCAGGCTCGAAAATACTGTAACTTCCGTCTTCGTTGCGCACAACAGCGCCCTGTCCTTCCGACGAATTATCCACCCACTTACTGCTCTTGTTTTCGTCAATAGCGTCGGTAGCAATGGATTTAATAAGCAATGAATCGGTAAAGCCGACCGTAAATTCTCCCTTGCCATACTCGGCGGGGGTGAGATTGACATATTCGGTCTTGCCGGACACAAGCGTAACGGTCTTGCCCGCGACGGTAGCCTCACCGTTGCCTGCAACCAATATGTTGACAAAATTTACGTTGCCGGTGTCCACTGTACGCAGCGATTTTACGGTAGCTTCGGCTTTACCGGACGCGCTGAGCATCAGTCCGCCCGAATATGACGTCGTAACGCCCGAACCCGTAACGATTACTCTTTGATAAAGCGCTTCGCTTGAAAAATCGTTGATGTAGCCGTAGCCGAATTCCTCCGCCTTCATTTCGGGGGAAGGTTCGAGAAGAACTCCGCTTATCGGCGTTGCCACTACCTGATAAGTCGCGTTTTTCACGTAATTTCCGTCGGTTTTGGAAACCGTGAACGTAAACCTGCCGTTCTGAGCGGTAAGACTGCCGTCGTTTGTAGATGCAAGAACGGTATCAGTTTCTCCTTTCAGCACTAGCTTGTAATCCACAATGTCGACAGTATTTTCGTCCCACTCGAATACAATCTCAGACTCGGACTCCTTCATCACCACATCGACTGCGGCACTGTAACGATCCAGCGTAACGGGCTCCGTCCGGGTATTGCTTTCGCTGAAATCCAGTTCGCCCGATTTTTGCGCATATCCGTCACATTCGATTGCGTAAGAATATTTCCCGTAAGGAACTTTTACGGTAAACGCGCCGTTAATTCCGGTAAAACTATAGACGATTCCGCGCTCCGAAATAAGCGTAAGTGTGGCTTTGTCGCCGTCGTTTACGTTAATTTCTCCGCTTAATTCATGATTTTCGATAAACTTAAAATCGTATTCGTATGTAAGTGCAGCCGCAAGATAATTGCTTGCAAGCACCATCGCGTGGCTTACCGAATCGCCGAAGAAGCCGCTGAGAACGGCGTTGTGCGCGTTTAATCTGTCAGCGTTGTTGACCGTCCAGCCTGCAGACGCAAACACGTAGCCGTCCGCCGTCACCGTAAGCACTTTTGAAACGGTATTTCTGCCGACGTAAACCTCTAACTTGTCAGCAAAACGACGTAAAGTAATAGTGGCGTCCACTCCCGTAGCGGCATTCCACACGTTGTCTGTGGAAACGGATTCGCAATATAACACGAAGTCGTTGCCGCACCAGGTTTCGGCAAGTTCTATAACCAACCGTTTCCCGTTAGCTTCGCCGTTAGAAAGCTGAAAGGACAACGCATAACTTCCGTTTGTCACTCCTATTCCCGCCATATTGGAGTTGCCCGCGTCCGCCGTCATGCGTACGGAGAATTCATACTCCTCCGCCGTGGAAGTGTTGGGCATCACCAGTCCGTAAGCACCCGCAGTATTGCCGAGAGTCAGGGTTCCGTCCAGCGAGTCGGCGCGTTTTTCCAAGGAAAGGAAGTCTAAACCTGAGCAGTAACTTAAATACTCTTTTCCGTTAATAGCTACGGAAGAATCAATCTCGTACAAATCGGAAGTCGCCGTGATTACAAGCGCGCTGTTTCCGTCCACAATCTTGTCGAAAATATATGCGGAAGCGCCCTCCGATTTATAAATCACGTCGTATGTGCCTTCAGGCACTTCTATCGAAAAAGCTTCGCCCGATACATCGAAAACGTATTCCACTCCGCCCGAAGAAAGCGCCAGTTTGCCTTTATTTCCCAAGGCGCCCGAAGGTAATGCCACGGTGCCTGTCACGGTTATCGTCTGAAGCTTTTCAAACGAATATTCGTAGCCGCCCTTGGTATCGGGAGTATATTCGTTGCGATACAGCACGGCCATGTATTCTTTGCCTTCGCCCAAGAATTCGGACAGCAGCTGTTTCTGTTTTTCAAATCTCTGCGCGCTTGTCATGTTATTCAGCACGCGCTCTTTTATTTTGCCGCCGTTAAACTCGTAGGAATCGGGGGTAATACGCACAATCCATACCGCGTTATCGCCCTTGCCCGCGCAAACGGTCAGCGTGGTGCCTGTTTTGATGATCGTATAAGTTGCATCGGTTTTTGTATTGGGACTGACGGGAATTTCCACCTCAAGCGTGTTGCGGTTATAACCCGTGTAATCCGCTTCCACCACGAGATTCTGGCCGCCGCCCTCCCAGCTTACTATCTGGAAGGAAAGCGTAATCTCGCCGTCAGTGATACCCATGCCCGCAAAACGCTCGATGTCAGTCATAGTCACGGTATAAATAAAGTCGTCCGTCGTGACAGTGTTAGGCAGCAGATAAAGCCAACCCGCGGGAAGATAATTCAGGTTTCCGTCCATTGCGTCGGCACGGAAGGCAAATCCGTTTTCGGAATCAGCGGTAGCGTTTACGGTAATGCCGTTTACCTCAGCGACGTTGTCAAAATCGTAAATGTCCGAAACAAGCGTAACTTCCGCCGCGCTGCCGTCGCCCACGGCTTTATCGGAAAGGTATGCAACAAGTCCGTCCGCCGAGAATCGGAAATTATAAGTTCCTTCGGGCAGCATTACGGTAAATTCGCCGTCGGCATTGACCTTGTTTTCAAACGCGCCCACGCCTTCCGCCTCTATGATTACAAGGGTAAAGTCGGTACCGTCGGGCGCCGAAACGGTGCCCGTAAAGGCAATAAGATCGATGTACTCGCTTACGGTTACGGTATATGCGTTGTCGTAAACGAACTCGAATACGGTGCTGAATGTATCGGCGTTGTATATTCCCTGAATTTCCTTGTAATCCTCTCCGTCGTTATAGGAAAGCTTAAGGGTTTTTACGGCTTTATTGGGATCTGCGGCTTTGATTTCAATGCGGACGGTACTGTCAAGCGCGAACCCGTCGCCCACCTTAAGTCCCTCGACCTTGGCAGAATAATCCTCGGTTTCGGTTTCAAAAGTAAACGTTCCGCCCGAAACAGCGTCATATGCGCCCTCTTTCCGGAAGTCGATATCCCATTCGACGGAACCCGTAGTGCCGTATTTGACCATGCCCACGGCGTTTTCGTCGCCCGCGTCGAAGAAAATCCCGAGGTCGGAGTTTATGCTGTCAACTCTGTCCGCGCCCACCTGAACGAAGCAGCCGTTTACGGTGTGCACGCCGTTTTCGTCAAGGTACACCTTAAGCTTGCCGTCGCTGTTGAAAATATAGATTATGTTGTCATATCTTACGACGGTAAACTCAAGAGTTCCCGACGATTCGCCGATATCGTGAGTAAAGTCCGTAACGGCGATTTCGTACGACGTGGTGGTGCCGCTGTCGCCGATCGCGATGCACAGACGGTTTTCCTCCCAACGGCAGCTTTTAAGCACTATCGTCTTTGCGCCCGAAGTAATGCCAATGCCCGCGACGGGGTCGGTACCCTGATTTACCATCTGCGAAAATGAAATGTTTGCGCGCGCCACGTATTCGGAGGCGACCGCGGAGGTAAAGTACTGATTGACGTTGGAAGCGGAACTATAGTAGTTGTCGGTTTCTTCGTTGTACAAAAGCGTGCCCGAGCCTTCTACTTTAACGCCGTTTACGGTAACCGTACCGTAACGGACTTTTATGGCGTTTACGGTCATGGTGAACGCCTTGTCTTCCGCGACGCTTTCCTCTTCTCCGTCGATAGACGTAGACACGGTGGAATCGTTAAGCGTGAACGAAGCGGTTACGTCGTGATAGCCCTCCGCCGAAATCCTGACGGCATAATTACCACTGACGGTTATCGATCTGCCTCCTACCTCGTAGCTTCCCGCTTTGGGCAGAGTTACGACAACGTTGCCGCGGCTGTTGTTTTCACCCGTGTAGTACATAGTCCTGTTGTCACAGGTTATTACGTACTTGGCGGACAAAACGGGTTCAGCGTTTTCAGTCCCTCGTACGGGGATAAGCACGTCGACTGCCGCCTCTGAGGGAAACGAAGTGAAAGTTGCGTCGACAGATACGTCTGCGGAAGGCACAAACGTGTATTTACCGTCGGAAAGTCCCGCGGCCACATCGTCGTAAATGTCCGCGCCGTTATTTGTTATGGCGGTGAGGAAATAATTGGACGCGGGCGAAACTGTCAGAGTGACGGAATCGCCTTTTTTGACGGCAAGCTTATCGGACTGAACGTTTCCGCGCGCGGTTACGCCGGGTACCGACACGAAATAAACGTATTCCGAAAGAATTTCGTCAAGCTGCCGGGTTTTATCCGAATAATCGGTGAAAGAGTAATTGGTAAAAGTCGCGCCGTCGTTGGTGTACAGTCCAGCATAAACTTTTCCTGACAGCGTATCTATATACTCGCTGTCCCAGTATATGTCGTTATAGAAATAATAAAACTGACCGCCGCGCTTGATTATTTTAAGTTTGACGGTATCGGAAGAATAGGTTTCCTCCACCGTTGCGCTTAATCTTACGTCGCCCAGCCACTGCAGTCCGTCAGTTTTTCTTGCTGTGTTCAGCAGTATTTTCCTGCTACCCGCCGCGTTATCGGTAATGTCGCGCCCATCAACCGTGTAAACGTTCAGCACATCTTGCCCGGCCAAGCCAATCAGTCCCGCCGAAGGATAATAACCGTCGGAAGGAACGTGGATCTTCACATCCGTTTCCGCAATAAAGTCGGAAGAATAACCTTGTCTGAACCAAAGCACCTGAGTGCGGTTTTCTTCGGTTTCCGCCGTTACGGCAGCGTCGTCAATGCTCCAGCAGTCGGACGCCGCGACGCCGTTGTCCGCATTACCCATAACCGAAGAGGAATAAACGGTTTTAAGTCCCTGCGCACCGAATTTGAAATAAGTGTCAAAACGGTGCTTTTGCATGAACGAAGGAATGATATCCTTGTTGTCTCCGCTGTTTTCTCCTATTACCTTGCGGTAGGAAACATACATTCTGATTACGTCGGGACAGCCGTTTTCGTTAAGCTCTTCCTGAGTATAGTTCATGTCCTCCCACGTGACAAAAATCTCCGCAGAAAGCGAACGTGTGTTACCGCTGTTAAGCTCGCCGTCGACTTTTGACGCGGCAGTATAAGGCGTTTCACGGTAAGAACGCGAAGTTTTTGCGTCAATACTGAAATTCCTGTTACGAGTGGGATGAAATTCCCAGCCGTTGTTAACGTCGTAAGTGGGCTCTCCCTCTTTAACCAGTTGAACCTCGAACGAGGAATTGGTATCGAAAGCCGACCTTATATACCACTGTATATTGTCGTCCAGCGCCTCTAGCCCGATGTACAGTCCTTTTTGGGTAAATACCGTCGTGGCGGACAAAGTTATGCCGTCGGAAGAGTGCACCATTTTGTTCTGCCCCTGCCATTCTTCCTCATCCAGCACGCCGTCAATCTTCATGAAGTCGTCGGTTGCGGATGAAAAGGGTTTTTCGTATGTCATGTCGTAGGGCTCTGCGTCGTTAAAGTTTTTCGCGCAGCCCGCAACGACGGGAGCGAATATCATGAGAATTCCGATAACCGCGACCGCCATGGCCTTATACGGCGAAAAGCGTTTTTCTTTGTTTCCCGATTTCTCTTTTTTCATATTTTCATCTCCCCCTTTCGATTATTTCCCGAGTACCGTAATCTCGGAAATCCGGAGTTCGTCTCCGCTACCCAGTTTGTCGTCCGCGTCAAAAGTGATTTTTATTTTGTTAACCTTGATCTCGTTGAATGTGGCCACCGCCGCCGATCCCGGCTGAATCGCGCCTATGCCGACAGCATAATCCTCTACGTTGAAAGGAAGATCAAATATAAAGCAGTATTTTTCGTCGCCGTTGTGCCAGACGGGCTTTTCCGCTAGAGAGAATTCTATTTCCGAAACGTTTTTAAAAGCGGAAGCGTATGAGTAAGAATTATAAATAAGCAGACCGCGTATCGAAACGGGCTCGTCAAACTCCAGCGTAACGGTAGTCTTGTTTTTTACGCGCAGTTCCTTGTCCGCGTTCCTCGGCATCGTCACCGCCATCCCGTCGTTGACGTACTTTTCGCTGTCGCCGACTACGTTGGTAGCGCTGACCTTTGCTTTATCCGCTACGTTACGGTACCCCGAATATACCGAAGGAAGCGGCTGAAGCGAAGCCGTGGGACCGTTTGACACGGGAATATCGAATCCCAGGCTTTCCTCGTACTGCCAGCTTATCGAGTCAAGCGCATACAGACGTCCCGCGTCTTTACCCGCGAAAGGAGCAGGCCATTCCCAATGCACCAGCCAGTCCTGACCGTCCACCTTAAGGAACTGCACATGCCCAAGGTTGGACATAAAATTGTTTGAAGAATCCACCCCGAGAATGGTAGCGCCCTGTTTTTCGGTGGGTTTTATAAAATTGCCCAAAGGACTGTAGGAATACGCGAATTTCACGTCGTACTGATAATTTCCCACGCCGCGCGGCGAATATGCCAGAATGTAAACTGTTTTGCCGTCCTTGTCGCGGGAGGTGATCATTTGCGGCGCCTCCACTACCGCGCCGTCCGAAATCTCGTTGTTTTCCTGCTCGCTGCCGTCGGCGTAAGTCGTGTATCGGACGTAAGAACTTGACAAGTGCCTGGGATAGGCGGGGTCGTTGTAAGTAGAACCCTTATATTCCACGCGCACGAAAGTTTTGCCCGCCGTACCCACTGCATTTGCGATATCCGTGCGGTGATAGGAGTTTGCCGCAAGCATGGTTATGGTGGAATAGTCGGGCGTAATCATGTCCTTCATCTTCATTCCCCATATGGTATTGCCTTCCACGTTACCGGAACTTACGTGCTTAACGAAATAAACGTAAAAGTCGCCGTTTTCATCGAAAAACGGATGAATGTCTATCGCGGCGAAATTTTCGTCCTTTTGTTTAAAGTCAGACGCTGCTTTGAACTCGTCGGTATAGAACAATTCGTCGCATTCCTTATCCAGCATAAAAGCGGGATTGATAGCGGTAACGACTTCGCCGTTTTTATTTACGGCGTCAGCGTCGCCGTAAACGTTTTCGCTACTGACCAGCCTGAAAGGACCCACCGGAGTGTCGGAAACGGCAATACCAAGGTAAAAGCGGTCCCATTTGGTCGCCGCGTCGTTTTCATCGGCGTCGGAATACACCGCGCCCAAAGCACGCAACTCGTCGTTGTTTTTTTGCGAGCGCGCCGAAAAATACAAAAAATATTTACCGGAAACTTCATCGTAAACGCACTCGGGTGCCCAAAGCGCGTTTTGCAGCCACTCGTTTTTGTCGACGTAAAGCGCCATACCGTTGTCCACGGCGCCGCACACTTCCCAGTCGTTGAGATCTTTGGAGCGGGTAAGCATAACATGCGAAGTATAAACCGCGGGGCCTTTATCATTGTGCTCAAGCGGCGGAGTTTCGCCGTTTTCGGTGGAAGGAATTACGTTGGCTACCCCGGCGCACTCGGACATATACTGGTAAAAATAGCCGCCGTACTCCTCGCTTTGCTCCTTACTGACATAGATGACGCCGCTGTCGCCACCCCAGAAATCGGAATTGTTTTTGTACAATAAATCGGTGTCGTACCCCTCGGAAAGATTCATGCCGTCGGCGTAGGACAGCCTGAAGCCGGAGTTTCCGCCGCAGCCGATAAGCGAAAAGCAAATGACCGCGCACACCGTAAGGCAAACAAGCAAATGGAATTTTTTCATAAATTTCTCCTTTTTTTTCAGTATCTTTTTAACCTTTAAGTCCCGAAGAAATAGCAACGCCCTTGAGAATGTATTTTTGGGAAATCAGATAAAGAACGATGAGAGGTACCATGGATATGACGCAACCGGCCATTCTGAGCGGCCAGTCCTGAACGTAAGCCTCGGCGAAAAAAGCAAGCGAAATCTGAAGAGTGTACATTTTTGCGTTTTGCAGATACAGAAGCGGAGGAAGATAATCGTTGTAACCTATGATGAAGTTAAGAATAAACTGCGAAATCAGCGCGGGTACGGCGATAGGCAGCATGATTTTGAAATAAACCCCTATTTCGCCCAGTCCGTCGATGCTTGCCGCGCCCACAAGGTCATCGGGGATTCCCATAAAATACTGCCTTAGGAAGAAAACCACGCCCACGCTTCCAAGCATTCTGGGTATCATGAGCGGCAAAGCGGTATTTATCCAGCCTATCGCGTCAAACATAAGAAAAGAAGCTATTATACCGATGCAATTGGGAAGCGTAAGCGACGCAAGAAGTATGGCGAACATCGGCTTTTTAAGGTAAAAATCCAGTTTTGCAAACGCGAACGCCGCCATGGAACTTACAAACACACCCACAATCGTAGCGGGCATATAAATCCACATGGTGTTGCCGAAGGAGCGCAAAAGCGAATTGCCCGCCGTTTTACGCGTAAACGCCTTTATGTAGCCGCTTAAAGTAAGTCCGGATTCCGGCCACCAGCGGAAAGCCGCGTTATTAGCCTCTATCGCGGAAGTAAAAGAGGTAATAAGCATTATGTAGGTGGGCAGAAGCACAAACAGGACGGCAAACAGAATTATGATATGAGAGCCTATAAGCGGATTCCTTTTCTTTTTTGCGGGTACGAACGCCGCATCGTTCAGGAAAACATCGTTTTTCATTTCAGTTGCCTCCTCAATCGTAACAAACCCATTTCTGTCCAAGCTTGAAATTTATGCGCATAATTATGATAATTATAAGCGCGACTATCCAGCTTAAGGCGCACGCCATGCCCATACCCATGGTAGAAGTGTAAGTAAACGCCATCCGGTAAATGTAATACACAAGCGTAAGCGCCCTGTAACCCGGCCCCACGCCGTTGGTGGTGATGATCTGCATCACGGTTTGTTCCTGAAGCGCGGTGATGAGGTTCATGGTAACCATGTAGAAAACCGTGGGCGTAAGTCCGGGAAGCGTAACACGCCAGAATACGCGTCTTTCGCTTGCGCCGTCAATGCGCGCCGCCTCCTGAAGCGACTTATTGATATTGACGAACGCCGCCTCAAGCAAAACCACGTTGGTTCCGTTTTGCCACAGACTTATGGTGAGCACCGCGGGCATAAACCAGTTTTTATCCGTCATAAAGTGAATTTTGGGGATGTTAAGCGCGCTTAAAACCGTGTTTATGACGCCGTAATTGTCCTCGAAAATCCATTGCCACATAAGCGTAACCGCAACGGAAGAACACACCTGCGGAATGAACAGTATGACGCGCACCGCTTTTCCGCATACGATTTTACGCGTAAGCACGTTTGCGATAAACAGCGCAAGACACAGATTAAGCGGAACGGACAGACAGTAATAAAGCGTGTTCAGCACAGCCGTCCAAAGCATATCGGATCTTAAAACTTCGACGTAATTGCCGAACCCAGTGAACTTTGCAAGAGACAGGTTGTAAGAATGCAATTCCGTAAATGAAATTGCAAGCGAAATTATCATGGGCAACGTGGTGAACAGCAAAAAACCTATGAACGGCGGAGATGCCATTGCTGTGGCGATGAGATTCCGCCGAAGTATTTTTCTTCTCCGCGCCTTTTTCTCCGCGTCGCTTCTAACGTGCAAATACTTACCGTAGCAATCCATTTTTCAATTCCTTATCTGCTGTATTTTTTGTACTGCTGTAACCATTCGTTAGTCCTCTTGATAGCGGGCGAATACCACTCTTCGTAAGTCATAAGGCCGTTTCTTACCTCGGCATTAAGGTCAACGCACCACTTCTCCACCCATACGTGATCGGGCATATACCACCAGTCGCCCGGGCCCTGAAATTCCAGCGCTTCGCTGAACACGCGGACATTGCCGGGCGCGACGCCTTTTTTGAACTCTACTTCGGGCAGCAAAGACTTCTGATTGGGGAAAAAGCCTATGGACGCACGTATGCGCTGGCCTTCCTCGCTTGCCATCCACATCATAAAGCGCACTGCGTCATCCTTTTTTTCCGAACCCGTGCGCACGACCATAGACAGCGAATTGCTGTGTCCGGCCTGTTTGCCCTGGGCTTTTACGGTGTCGCAGTCGGGGTCGGAAGGATCTTCGTATTCCTTATAAACGACAAGAGGCGCTACGTCCCAGGAAAAGCCGCGAGCCTTTGCTTCTTCCGACAAGTCCGCCATGTAAACGGAGGACTGCGCCAGTATCGCAAGATTACCCGAGAAGAAATAGTTCATGGAAGTACGCGCGGAGAAAGTCGAGGGGTTGGGGGAAATGTCCAGACCGTTTTCGCCGTCGATTACCGCGTTGCTTTTGGCGCCCAGCTTGAGATAACGGCTGAAAGCGTCGCGGGTCGAAGGCAGCTGACTGAGCACGCCGGCATCAAGGCCCGCCTGAATTCCTTCCCAAATGCCCGCTTTACCCAAAGACTCGTCGGCGTGATAGTAATCACCGTAATCGTCTGGCACAAGCACTTCGTCCTTTCCGTCCACGGAAAGAATATTCATTTTATCAATAAAGCTTATTGTTTCGCCTTCGTTGTAAACCGTACCCGTCCTTCCCGTAAAAGTGCCGTCCATGACGACGTAATTGGGATTGGGGTCGAGAAGCGAGAAGTTCCATTCGCCGCTGCCCGTTAGGTCGTTAAGACAGTCGCCGCCCACCGACCAGCCGTAGTTGAACCACCACTCCGTAAAATAACCGTACTGTGTGCCGAATTCTGTGACGGGATCGGCTTTATTTTCCTCGCCGGCTTTGGGGTTATATCTCCCCGAAAACAGCATGGCAAGGTCTTCAACCTCATCCCAGTTCATGGCTATACGATTGTTGAACACGGCAACTTCGCCGTTTTCGAAATCGGGTTTTATCCAGCCGCGGGTGCGGTCGCCGTCGTAGTAGTAGGGATTGACGCTGCGATAATAGCCTTTTTTGGGCACGGTAATACCGTTAAGCGCGGGGAAGTCGCTTTTCATTTTGCCGTTGTTATCCGCAATTTCGCCTGCATTCCACGCGTCGAGATTATTTTCATCCACGCTTATTTCGATAATGCCGGCTTTTTCGAACATCGTACGGTTGTAGTAAAGCGCGGTGGGTTGAGTGTCCAGCGGCAATCCGTATAACGGATCGTCAACGTGAGAAGTGTTTGTTTCCACGTTGTAACGCAATCTGTTAACCGTGGTAGGCATAATATCGCCTAAGCTGATATCGGTGATCTTATCCACGTATTCCTGAATGGGACAGAAATACTGACCTATAATCCAGGATTTGAACTCCGCCTCGGCAACCAGAAACACGTCGGGCCCCGAAGAGCTTGTGGAAGACACCTGAACCGTCTGACCGTAGCTGCCGTTGGGTTTTTGGCTGATATCCACCTTAATGCCGTGATCTTTACCGTACGAATCGTTGAAAGCGTCGGTAACGCGCGTGTACATATCCAGCTGGTCGGAAGAGCCGTATACCCAGAACTGAATATTGTTGCTTGAACCGCCCCCGCACGCCGTGAGAAGAGGCGTGAAAAGCAATAAAGCAAGCAGAAAACAAACTATTTTTTTCATAATATCTTCTCCTTTTCGTCGAATTTATCCATAATTTCTCTTATAGCGCTGACGGAATATTTGGGATTGTGCCGCTCGTCCAGAAGCCCGTTGGTTTCCTTTTCCACGTCTGTAAGCTGAGTGTAACACACCCCGCAGAACACACCGCTGAAAGCGTTTTCGTTAAGCTTTTCAAACCTTTTGAGGAAATCCTCCTCCCCCTTTTCCGCCCCGCTGTACCCCCATCCGCCGTCCTTTGAAACGGTGATTCCGCCGTATTCGGATAGCATTACGGGCAGGTCGGGCAAATTCTCGCCGAACGCCATAAGCCTTTTCCACATGGGATAAAGATCGTTTTTCGGCGCGCGGTATTTTTCGGAGAAGTTTTCCCCGTACTTGGAGTAATCGTGGACCGTCACCACGTCGGTTGCTTCGACATTTTCCCATCCGTCGTTGGTAATCACCAGCCTTGTGTCGTCCATGGCTTTGGTAAGATGGTAAAGCGACTTTGCAAATGCTTTTTGCCGCTTGTCATAAAGAATTTCACCCGTGCCCCAACTTTCGTTCAGCGGTACGTAAGCTATTACCGACGGATGATTGTACACTTTTTCAATAAGTCTTGCATGCGCCGAAGTAAGAGCCTTTACGGATTTAACGGAAAACTCGTAACAGCTCGGAGTTTCCGCCCATACCAGAAATCCCAGCATATCGGCATAGTAGTAAAAATAGGGATCCTCCGCCTTCTGATGCTTGCGCGCTCCGTTGAAGCCCATCTTCTTGGCAAGGGTAATGTCTCGTTTAAACGCTTCCGCATCGGGTGCGGTCATCCCTCCGTCCGCCCAGTAACCCTGGTCCAGCACAAGTTTCATTGTTAAAGGCTTGTGATTTAGATATATTTTGTCGCCTTTGACGTAAACGCTGCGAAAGGCAAAGTAAGTTTCCACCTCGTCCAGAATTTCGTCCTGTTTTTTAAGCGTTATGCTCAGCCCGTAAATTACGGGATTTTCGGGCGACCACAGATGCACGCCGTCAATCGGGTCAGGCCGCTTTACGTCCAGCGTAAGCTTGTGCGCCGTTCCGATTGCTTCGCAGTTTAAGGTGTATTTTTCTCTTGAAGGCGAAATTACAGTTGCGCTTAACCCGTCAGCATTGCCGTAAGCCGTATATAAATCCAGCGTAACCGTCAACCTGTCCGGATCGGGAGATATGCGATAATTTTCTATGTAATCGCCGTTGTTTCCTTCCAGCCATACGCTTTGCCAAATTCCGGTCGTGGGCAGGTACCAGCACCGCTGCGACCGATCCAGCCAGGTTTGTTTGCCGCGGGGCTGGGTCTTAGACAAACTGTCCGTAACTTTTACGACTATAATCTGCTCCCCCGGAACAAGATATTTTGTAACGTCTGCGGAAAAAGCGTCATAACCACCTTCGTGCGTCAAAACAAACCTGCCGTTAAGCCATACGGTGCAGGCGTAATCGCAGGCAAGAAATTTAAGCACTACGCCCTTACACTCCCTAAGCATAGGACTTAAAACGAAATTCCTTCTGTACCAAACGTTTTCGTGCACGTTCTTATCCCCTATTCCGCTTAATTCGCACTGGTAAGCGAAAGGCACGTTTATAGACAAAGGATAAGCATCATTTCCAAAAGGATTAAATCCGGCGGTTTCGTCGCCGAAAGCAAACTCCCATTGTCCGTTAAGAGTCTGCCACTTCCTCCTTTTCGATTGCGGCTGCGGAAAATCGTCTCTCATCTTAAAAAGTTCCTCTATAGTGTTCAAAAATTGAAATATAACAATATTATAAATACAAGTAAATGATATGACAATACGTTTCCATAATTTTGCCTTGAAAAAATTATACAACAATTAAAATTTATGGAATCCCTTATCAATCAAAATTTTTACTATTTATAAAATCGGCAAAATTCTGAATTTTTTAGTTTTGCAGATATAATAATTTTTAACTTTTCCATTTTTTTACATATTGTTGTATACAGAAATTCAAAAATGCTGAAAAAGTTCGTTGACAAGATACCGTGCATGCTGATATAATCGGAGAATAAAAGGGGGAATGTTGCCTATGCTTTATCCGATAAATCTGACGCTGGACGACGAAGAGAAGATTTTAAACCTTGCAAAAGCCTTGTCTTCTCCCGTCAGAATAGATATACTGAAACTTTTGTTGTTCTCCAGCATGAGCGTCAAAGAAATCGCGCTTACGCTTAAGCAGCCCATATCCAGTACCGCGCTTAACATAAATTTACTGGAAAACGCTGGTCTTCTGTTTACGGGGACAACCTGCACGACCACCGGGAAAACCCGAACCTGTTACCGCAGTTGCGATGCCATCCAGATTACGCTTTTCGATCAGCTATTGGAAATGCGGCACGAACACGCCTTGAAAATAGAACATAATATTCCCATAGGCTCGTTTTCGACGTACGAAAACATTGTCGCCCCATGCGGAATGGTAAGCAAAGAAGAGCGCATAGGACTTGACGACGACACTTCGCTTTTCTTTTCGCCCAGACGGTTTGAAGCCGCGCTGATCTGGTTTTCCAAAGGATTGGTGGAATACCGCATAAGCGCGCCCCCGCGCGACGCCAAACAGGAAATCAAGCGCATAGAGCTTTCTTTCGAAGCATGCTCCGAGGCGCCTCTTTACAACAACGACTTTAAATCCGACATAACCGTCTGGATTAACGACGTTGAAATAGGAACATGGACCTGTCCCGGGGACTTCGGCGGTCGCAGGGGTCAGTTTAACCCTCCCTACTGGCCCAGCACGCATACCCAGTACGGCACTCTTACCAACTGGCATGTCACCGACAGCGGCACCACCATGAACAACGCTTTCATGAGCTACGTTAATCTTAAAAATTTAGCCCTTTATGACAGCCCGTACGTTTCGGTTAAAATAGGCGTTAAACACGACGCCGTTCACTGCGGCGGAATAAACATCTTCGGCAAAAACTTCGGCGACTACGCGCAGGACATAACATTAAGAATAATTTACTGAGATGCTTAATTTTTCATATCGGATCATAATACTGTTTGATTTGTCGCATAAAACTCTTATTGTAATGCATCATAAGCTTTTTTTATCCATATTTGAATAACGCTGCGCCGACATTGTAATAAGCTAGCCGCCTTCCCCCCGAACGAATCAGCAATTTGCATCGCCTTTGCCCTCCGCATCGTTTCTTTTTTTCTCTGCCCAATTTAAACTCTCTCCTCTTCTTTCTCTCACATTGTTTTTAACCGCGCGGCTTATTTTTAACGCTCGCGGGCACCTTAAAAGCAACGAGATGATTTAATAGTTACCCAAGCAAAAAAAATAATAAAAATCCGCGGCATAAAAACAAACTCAGTCGCGGATTTTAAAACGTCAAAGGACAACCGGACATAATGCGTCCCGTCGCCCGATGACAAAAATAAGGAGTATGAAGAAGAATGAATGTCTTGATTACGTGTAAAACGTAAGAAATATGAAGCTTTAAGGTCGATAACCCTGTATGGCGCCTTTAAGGTAAGAGCTTTGAGGTAGATTGCCTTACGACAAGCCGAGGCCTGAAAGTAAGTCTGTTTACGGGAACGCCGTTGATGAGGTTGTCGAGAAGATAAAACGCGCTTTTTCCTATTTCCGCAATGTTCTGGTTTACGGTAGTAAGACCGACTTCCTCGGCTATGGGTACGTTGTCGAAGCCCACGACGGAGATATCGTTTGGCACGCTAAGTCCGTTTCTGACGATTTCGTCCACGGCGTATTTGGCAAGAAGGTCGGATGCGCACACTATTGCCGTAGCGCCGTTTTCTATAAAGTCGGGAATTATGTACGGCGCGAAATTCTGGGAAAAGTTGCTTTCCGCGATGAGCTCGGGATAAACGGGAATATCGTTTGCGCGCATGGAAAGAATGAAACTTTTTTTCCTTTCAATCGACACAAGCGCCGTCGGCGAGCCGCCGTAGAACGCGATTTTTTTGTGCCCCAGCGCCACAAGGTGCTGCACTGCAAGTTTAATGCCGCAAGCGTTGTCGCAGCCCACCGACGCGGCGTTTTCCCGGTCGAATTCCTGGTCGAACGCCACTATCGGCAAAGAGCTTTTCATAATATCTTCCCTGACACGCTCTATATCGCTGGTGCGCAGTAAGAAAACCCCCGCGTAATCCTTGCCCTCCGTTTCATGGCGGTATTCCCAAAGGTGATCGGACGTGTTTTTCTGAATAATTTCCACATCGTAACCGTTTCTGCCGGCAATAAGGTTAAAATTGAACAGCATCTGATACTCGAACCTGATGGTATCCAATTTGGTGCTTTGCACAAACGCCGCTATTTTTCCCTTTGCATTTGCTTTTTTACGGGAGAAATTGTACCCTAGCTCCACCGCATACTTCAGAATTTCCTCTTTGGTTTTAACATTGAGGTCAGATGAGTCGGACAGTGCCTTTGACACCGTGCTGACGGAGCATTTTGCAATTTTGGCTATGTCTGAAATGGTTACTTTCATGTTGAAAATTATACTACAAACGGGCTAAAAACGCAAGCGTCAGGCTGCATCTTCCTTAGAGTCGTAAAACTCGTTGAGATTAATGACGTAATCGTCGCCCATATAAGTAGGAGCAATGTCGCCGGGCTTAATGGAATACTTTTTGATGACTACATAGTTAAGGTCGGTAACGCGGATAATGGCGTACTGTCCTTCGGTCTCGTTGCGAAGATAAGAGTTACGGAAGGAAATGTACTCGCCTTTCCAAAGCGAATCCGCGCTGAACGGCTGATGCTGATGTCCGCAAAGCACGAACGCCTGAGGATATTTTACCAGCGTAGACTGAAGCTCGGGATTTCCGTTAACCTGCGTCCAATCGTCATGCGTACCTTTCACGGGATGGTGAATGAGAATGAACACGGGCTTATCGGGGTCGGCGGCGGTCATGGTTGCAAGCTGCTCGTCCAGCCATTCAGCCTGTTCCTCCGTGTAGGTATCGCCCGAATGAGCGCCCACGCAAATGAAGTTGTAGCCGTTTACCACCGTCACGTTGTCCACGGGTTTACCGAACTTTGCCTCGTACTGGAAGTGTTTGCCGTTGCCCTCGTGGTTGCCGTAAGACGCGATAAGGGGAACTTCGTCACCCACGCGCGCTATCGTATACTGAATGAGAGTGTCGTAATCGGCGGCGAAACCTTCGGAAAAGTCACCCGAAACGGTTACGGCGCTGAGACGGTTGCCCGTCTGCTTCATGATGTCGGCAAGCGCTTTGGGATAATATTCTTTGACTTGTTTGTCGCAAACGCTGCTGAAGTGAATGTCGCTGAACGCACCGAAAGAAAGCGTCACCTTGCCGTATTCGCCAAGCGACTCCGCCTCAACCCCTTCGGGGGCAGGAGCGGGAATTACTTCTTCGGTAGGTTCTTTACAAGCAAGCATAAAAACCGAACTTAAAACCATAATCAAAACCAGTATGGAAATCAAACTTTTTTTCATATTGACTCCTCCTTAACTGAACACCGCTTCGGTAATGATGAAATTACCGTTGCCGTAATCCGCTTTATCGAAACCGCACATGATGATGACCATTATGCCGAAGTTTCCGTCCTCGAGCATTTCGCTGAGGTACTGCTTCTGGGCTGCGTTTGCTCCCTTGGGATTGACAAGGTCGATTTCGATATCTACCGAGCCGCCCTCCGTGGGGAACGCAGTAGTCTTGAACTGATTGCCGTTGAAAGTATAATTATCCTCGGCTTTATAAAGGTAAACCTCGATAACGATGCCGGGTCTTGTTTCCTTGGACGCATAGTTGGCTTTCACAAGGTCAATAGAAAGGGTGAGTTTAGTGTTTTCAATGGGATGGTCGGTGACGTTGTAGCATGCGCCGGAATTGTAATTATCCCAGCCGCCGTTGTTGGTGTGGTCAAAATTAACCTTAGCGCCCTCTTCCACCGCGGTTACCGCGTAAGAAGTCGACTCGGGGTCAACGACCGTCCAGTTTTCCTTGCTTAATGCAAAAGGCTCTGCGGTAGCGGTATATTTAGCGTAAAGGATAATGTTTCTTTCGGGCATGGTCGTTTCCGCGAAAGCTTCGGTAAGCTCGGGATCGGTATACCAGCCGTCAAACGTATGTCCTACTTTTTCGGGAACAGGAAGCGCAAGCGTTTCGCCCGCTTCATAGAAAGCAGTGGGAACCGCTTTGTCGTCCACAAGGCCGCCGTCAGCCATGAAATGCACGGCGTAGCTGTCATTTGCGCCTTCAGTCTTAAGACGCAAAAGCTCTATGGAAGTAACGGTAACGCTGATTGCGGGGTCGGGTGCCACGTCGTGTTTGGTACCGGGGTCAAGGCACATATAGAAGTTCATCGCGCCTGCCGTTCCGTCGGGAAGGCTTTCGGGAGCCACTTTCCACAAGTAAGTCTGCTCCTCACCCGTCATGTCGACTTTAACTTCGGTAGCTTTTACTCCGCCGTTCTGGGTTTTGAACAGTATCTTCTTGCCTTCGGTACCCGTAAACGTGATTCTGAAATACGTGTAGTCTTTCGCGTTAAGCTCGAGATAAGAAGTAAACATCTGATAAGTGGACTTGCCCGCAGCTATGGAAACGGTAGTGGTTCCGTCGCCGTTGTCGGTCATGGTGTAACCGGTTGCGGAAGCAATCTCGGTGGAAAGTTCGATTTTGGAAGTTTCCTCCAGCACGCCCCAACGCGCATAAAGCGTCTTGCTTTCAGCGGGCATGAACTTGAAGTCAAACTTGGTTTCGAACGTGGGTTCGAAGTACCACGCATCGAAAATGACGCCGTCTTTAGTTGTAGTAGGTATGTACTGTGCGTCGATGGGCGCCGTTGCAGGCAACGTAAGAGGCTCTACCGCCGTGCCGCCGTTGGTTTCAAAAGTAAGAGTTACTTCGTTTTTGGGCGCATACTTCGCGTAAACGAAAGTCTTGCCTTCGGGCATGGTGCCGAAAACGTAAGGCGTAGTAAGGTCTGCACCTGCATACCACGCTTCGAAATCGTAACCGGCTTTAACGGGCTCATCTGCGGGCGCGGTAATAGTGGCTCCCGTTTCGGCAAATATGGGGCTTACCGCCGTGCCGCCGTTGGTCTCAAAGAACAAAGCGGACTGATAGGGGTCGTCTTCGCCCAGCACGCGGTAAAGCTTAAGGCTTTTTATTGCAATGGTTGCGCCTTCGCCCTCAAGGCCCGGACGCAGGAACAGGTAAAAGTCCATTGCCGCCCGGCCGTCGGTCAGGTTTTCGGGTTTAACCGTCCAGACGTATGTCTGATTTTCCTTTCCGTTCATGGCGACGCGGGTCTCAACGGTGGTTACTCCGCCGTTCTGGCACTTGATAAGCACCTCTTCGTCCGCGGTGCCCGTAAACGTAAACACAAACGCGCCGTAATTTTTAACGTTGTAAGGAATCTTTATTCCCACGTAAGAATATGTGCCTTTATCGGCAAGCGCGGTTATCGTGGTCACTCCGTCCTCTTCGGTGAGAGTGTATGCCGTACGATCGCCGCTTATCCAGCCGGAATTAAACTCGAAAGCAGTCTTTTCTTCCAGCTTAAGCCAGCGCGCATATACCGTAAGGTCACGGTTAGGCATGACGAAATCAAAAGGAACGGTGCATTCCTCGTCCGTGAACCAGCCCGCAAACACGCGGTCGGCTTTCGTGGGAGCGTCAGGCTCCTCTACCTTATCGAAAGCAGGCGACGAAATTGCGGAAATTTCCGTGCCGCCGTTGCTGTCGAAAGTAATTGTGTAATCACCCTTTTTCCATTTGGCGTAAAGATTGAAACTCTCCTTGCCCATGGTGAAAGGGAACGTCATTCTTTCGGTAAGCGCGGCGTCCTTATACCAGCCGTCAAACTCGTATCCGTCACGCGTGGGCGCGGTAGGTTCGTTTAATACCTCTCCCTCCGCAAGCGTAACACTTGCCACTTGACTGCCTCCGTTGCTTTGGAACGCAACCGTGTACTTGGTTACCTTCCCTCCGTCGCAGGCGACAAATCCCACCGCCGCAACTATAAGCAAAAGAGTCATCAAAACGGCAAACAATTTAGATTTTTTCCCCATTTTTATTCTCCTCCGATTGTTTATGTAATTAGATTATACACGTCTTTCTCCTCCTTGTCAATATTTTTCGAAAAATTTTTTATGTAAATTATTATTTTTTTTCGAAACTTTCAGAAAACCGTTGACGCATTTCGCCCGCCCGACGCGTTTAATCCGCTTTAAAAATAAAAAATGACGCCTCTTTTAAGCGTACTGTTATTTAAATTATAGAAAAGACGCTTATAAACGCTTCTTTCATTCGCGCTTTTGTCGTTGGGCACTAAAATCACTATTTGTCGCGTACAGAACAGCGTTTTACCCCGAATCGCGCAGCATCGCCCTTAATGCGCAAGTCAACCATGCGCTTGCATTGCGTACACAACACTTGCGTATAGAACATACAACGACTTAAAATGCTTTGCCTTGAACGCGCGTCTTTCACCACCACGCACGGCATTGGAGTTAATTAAAAATAAAGAGCATAGTTAAAGTCAAAACTTTTTAAGCTTTTTACAGTTTTGCTCCTTTTATCAAGATAAACACACGCAAATATCCCGCTGCAATCAGAAGAGTATTTTATTTTCACATGAAAAGGTTTATAATTGCTTTCTTCTTTTGCACGGCGTAATCGTATGCGATTTTTGTCCCGCTTTTTTGTTGATAAGAGTTTTTTTTTCTTCTTTGACAGCGTAAGCGGCGGTTGATAGTTTTCGTTATAATAAAAAATACAGACGTCTGCTTTATCAATTAAATATTTGTTACGTTCCACATAAGCGGCTTTGCCGGCGTATATTACCTGATCGGGAATATATGTTTCATCGTAAAAACCCAAAAGATACTTTTTATAGCTTTCGTCGATAAACGGATAAGATGCCCGAACATAAACTCGTTTTATATGTGGACGAATTAATTTTATTTCAGTGACTATGTCAAGGCATAGAGCGTCGAAAGCACTTCTGCTGCCGAATAAAAAGGTATCGGCATTTTTTTCGTCGATAAGGGTAAGAATTTTGTTTTTTAATTGCAAGCGGAAATCGTTATCAAATTTCGGATTCCGATGCCCGATGAATGTAATAACCATAGGGCTTTTCAACGGTATATGTAGAAAACCTGCCATATTCGTCCTGTCGAGGCAACAAATCTTCAACGGTCGCCGTCAAAATATCGTACAGCTCTTCATCCCGGGTATAGCGATACGCATACACCGCTCCGCGCATGAGTTTTCCGAAATATTCTCCGCGCCAGCCCTCATCGTCAATATCTTCACGAGTCGAGAAAACCTCACAGATTTTATGCCATACAACCCTGTCTTTAAGCTGATGTTCAAGTACGAACGATACATAATCGTCCATTACCCCACTTATTTTGATTTTTTCGGCATACTTTATACCTTCAGGATTTCTCGTAATTTTACGTTCTTTAAGGCGGTTATTCACGGAATAAAGAATATTATCATCGATAACACTACCTGTCCAAACTCCTTCATAACTCCTTTCTCTCCGTATTATTTCCTAAGAAACTATTTCCACCAGTTGATAAAAGTTCTCAATATTATAAGTTGCTATCTTATGCTTTGCGGCATCGCCTATGGCGGCGCAATCCATATTTGCCGCCGTTGCGGCAAGCGCTCCGGAAACGGCATCCTCCACTACAAGGCATTGTCCGCACAAAAGACCGAGCATATCAGCTGCTTTTATGAACACCTCCGGATCAGGCTTGGGTTTTACAATATTATTGCCATCCGATACAGCGTCAAAAAAACCATAGATACAGGTCTTTTTTAATATCAATACGGCATTGCGTGAGCTGCTGCCCACAGCAAGTTTAAGCCCCATTGTTTTTAATTTGTCAAGAGTTTGAAGCACGCCCTCCCCAAGATCTCTTTGCGTAAGTCCTTCAAGATACTGTCTGTAAACAGAGTTTTTTTCTTCGGCAAGTTTTTGTTTTTGCTCGTCAGAAAATTTTTTCGTGCTTCCTTCAAGAATGATTTCAAGGCTGGCCATGCGCGAAACTCCGCGCAGCTTGTTGTTTATTTTCTCATCAAAATATATACCAAGACGATCGGCTATCTGCTTCCATGCCAGATAATGATATTTATCTGTATGCACCAGCACTCCGTCGAGATCGAAAATTATTCCTTTATATTTCATAAGCAGTTAAATTATTCCTTTTCCTTGACAACAGTCAAAGACAATCTGTCCGTAAGAGTTTTTCTTTCCGATTTATGGTGAATTATACTATCAAGTGCAACACCTTACAAAAAAAATGACAGTTCATATAAATCTATGTTATAATAAGTTTACCGGACAAAAAACAACAAGGAGAAATATATGAACTGCTACCGCCATTTTACCATAGAAGAACGAACTTGTCTACGAAAACACTATACGGAAGGACTAAGTTTCGCAAAATTGCAAAACTTTTAGGGCGTAGCCCCAGCTCAATCTCGCGCGAGATTGCAAGAAACTATACAAATAGATACGAATACAACACCTACTATCCCCACACTGCGCATAAAAAGTATTTGTTTAGGCGTCGTTTTTGTCATCGTGGTATGTTCGGGAATGAAAAGCTAGTTGAATACATAACAGAAAAACTGCAAGCAACGTGGTCGCCTGAGCAAATCGCAAATACGCCATGCGAATTAAAAATGCCTTGTCATAAAACGATATACCGTTGGTTGTATGAAGGCTACGTAGCAAAAGGGATTCTCAAAGTGTTGAGAAAGAAAGGAAAAACTCGTAAAAGACTTGGGAACGGCGGGCGATTTGCCACTGGTAAATCTATACGGAAAAGGGATAAAAGCGTATATAAACGTAAGGAATTTGGGCATTGGGAAGCAGATACGGTAGTTTCAGGGCGCGGCAAAACAAGCGCTTGTTTTGCCACCCTTGCAGAAAGAAAAACTCGGTTTTACATAGCGATAAAGTTACCTGACAGGAAAGGCAGTACACTTGCAAAGGCTGTTATTACTGCATTATCTCAACTACCGAAAGGAGCAGTAAAAACAATTACTTGTGATAGGGGTTCGGAGTTTGCTAACCGGCGAGAAATAGAAAGCGCATTGAATTGCCAAATGTACTTTGCCGATCCATATTGTGCTTGGCAAAAAGGAACGAACGAGAACCTAAACGGATTATTGAGAGAATTCTACCCTAAGGGACATAATCTTTCTCGCGTTTCTCCGAAAACGCTCGAAAAAAATCTGGCGTTAATTAACGCCAGACCGAAAAAGATATTAAATTTCCAAAAACCACAAGATTTATTTGAACTTTTTCTCAAAAAGTGTTGCACTTGGTTTGACAATTCACCAAAAACCGTGTTCATCTCTTTTCTGCGTCAAGTAGAAGTCTGACAATTGAGGAACATATACTTCGGTATCGATTATGATTCCGGCAACCCCCTTAATACAAAAATAACAGAGCCGCGGGTTCGATCGCGACTCTGTTTGGCGGAGAGAGGGGGATTCGAACCCCCGTACGGGTATCAGCCGTAACACGATTTCGAATCGTGCGCATTCAACCGCTCTGCCATCTCTCCAAAAAAGAGCGAAATAAGCCGTGGCAAGACGGGAAAAGCCCCGTCGCGCCATACGGCCTTATATTTATAACACAATCACCTCAGGTTTGTCAAACGATATCGTCGAAAAAGAGTCAAGGCTTTACAAACAAACGAAAGAAAAAACGATAAAACAAGAAAAATTATGTTGACTGATTCTGACGATGCCCGTGGTTTAATCTGCAATAAAAACAGCAGCGCGATTTAAAGACGCGTTCCTGAATTTTATCGAAGTACTCGTAATTAAGCTTGAAGTCGACGTTGTTTTCCTTTTCCTCCTGCATAAGAATACGGTAAACGCTTCTTATTAGGAACCCGCTTTGATCCCTCATTTCACGATTCTTCCTTTTACGTCCGTTGACTTATAAATTATAGCATTTTACACCGTAAAACACAATCCCCCGTCAACTGTAATTTTGTCGAAAAATGTCTGATAACGTCGAACATCGTCAAAGCGGAATAAGGGGTAAAAAACAGCGAAAGTCCCCTATACGTCAAGCCTGTAAACGTAATCGTCCATTACGTAACCGTTTCCTATATCCGTGACAATCGAATCGGTTTTTATGAATCCGAATTTTTCATAGACTTTTATGGCGCGTTCGTTGCCCTTGTTGACGGTAAGATACACATATCCGAGTTTGAGTTTTTTTGCGCAGCCTGCCACTTCCTCAAGCGCGGCTTTGCCAAGCCCCTTACCCTTAAACTCGGGCGCGAGATAGAGTTTGGAAAGGAAAAGCCCTCTCTCCCCTTTTTTGGCGGCAATCCCGGTGTAACCTGCGGTAACGCCGTCGCATACTATAAAATAATACTCGTACCCCTCCTCTTCCGTCTGACGGCTGAAAGCGGGCGCCGACTGGAATTTTTCCAGCATATAATCGGCTTGTTCGGGTCCGATAAGATTATCGAAAGCCGAATGCCAAAGCCTTGCCGCCAGCTTTTCCAGCGCGGCAAAGTCTTCCTTTTGCACTTTTACAAATTCAATGTTCATAAGATACGGCTCCGATGTTTTTACAGTAAAATTATAACACAATGTTAAACGGCAGTCAAACCGCATTTTCAGGATAAAATCCGAAATGTCCGCATTAGCTTACTTGTTCCCGTGTGTCCGCCCTTACGCTTTCAAAGCAGGGCGCAAGCGGCTTGGTTAATTTTGTCCTTTTGCTTAAAGAACAAAGATGCAATGCTTGCGCAAAGAAAAACGTTTGTCCCCTTTTTCCTTATCGCCAATCGGCTTTATACATAAACTTAAAGCAAGAGGAAAGGCAATTTTTCCGTCAATTCGCATTAAAGCCTTGACAAAAACCGCAAGTTTTATTATACTTCTATGTGCCCGCAAAAGGGAAAATCAACGGGGTGTAGCGCAGATGGTAGCGCGCATGGTTCGGGACCATGAGGTCGTGGGTTCAAATCCCGTCACTCCGACCAAGAAAAAACCGTGATAAAGATACAATGCGTATCTCTGTCACGGTTGTTTTTTGCAATAAATTTCACTACCCGAAATTATTGCCGCGTCTTTTTTTAACCCTTAAAACTCAAAAGCCGACGTTTTGCTAAAGCCGACGGACAGCGTCGGTTTTTTATATGTTTAATAAATTCAGGCACAATGCGTTTATGGCGCCTTTTCAGTCAAACCAATTCCATAGCCGCGTCCCCCGTTACAAGGGCGCGCACTTCTCGGCTTTATCGCTGTAAGCCGCAAAATCCCGGCTTTATCTTTGCAAACTGATTATTTTAAGCTTTTAATAAACTTTAAAGCAATTATTCGCAATAAGCTTACCCGTTGACTAAAGCACTATTACCAAAACGACGATAAGCGCGGCAAGAGACAAAAGCGCGATTATAAAGGAAACAATGTTGCCGCCTCGCTCTTCGGCGGGGAACATGCCTATAAAAGCGACGACGACCAGAATCGCCTGCGCCAGAAAACCCTGAATGAAAAAGAATATTGTAAACGCCGCAAGAAAAATAAGCAACATAATGCTTGCGAAAAAATTAATATCGCCCAAAGTGTTGATAAAATGAGCGAAACCGTAAGCCGACGCCACGCCTAAGCCCATCAGCAGAATGTTTGCAAGCGCGTAACCTATCCTTTTTGTACCGCTTGCCGTAATCATGTTGCCGATATGCCTTATAAAAAAGTAAAGAGTTTTTCCCGAACTCATAAATTACATTCTCCTATTAAATTTGCTGTGTTTATTTTAACACGGTATAAATCTTTTTGTCAATACCAAATACCTTTTTTTATCCGCCGAAAATACAAAAAAAACGGCTTTTTTTATAAAAACCGCTTTTTAAGGTGAATTTTACTTGACGCCGATTATATGGTTTTTTGTTTTTACTCTTATTTCTTACGCGCGAAACGCCGTAAAGCCTTTAATAATCAATCCGTCGAAAAAATAAACGAAATTTTTCTTTCTATAAAACTGCGGAAAAAACTTCTCTTGTTTTATAAAGTAATTCCCCGTCATGCCTGCCCCCGTGATAAGGCTTACAGATTTTCTTTTTCCAGAATACCGATAATCTCGCGCATATCGGAAACCACATACTTGCAGGCGGAAAAATCCGTCTTCAACGCGGTTTGAGTGCCCTTGTACCCAATGCAAGGAATATTTGCGGCTTCAGCCGCAAGACTGCCCGTGCGCGAGTCCTCCACCACGAAACACCGATTCGGCTCTGCGCCCAATTTATCCGCGGCGGTAAGATAGGTATCGGGAAAAGGCTTGGGCCGCCTGACCTCGTCGCCGCACACAATCGCGGAAAAATATCCGTCTATTTCAAGATACTCAAGCACGCCCTCCACGTACTCGCGCGACGAAGCCGAACCCACCGCCGCCTTAACTTTGTTGTCATTCAGAAACTTTAACAATTTTGTGAGATAAAGGCTTTCGGGCACCTTTCTTTCCTTGATAAGCGCAAGAATTTCGCGGAACTCGCGCGCAATAAGCTGTTCGGGAGTATCGGAAAGCGCGAATTTTACCGAAAACTCCTGCCAATAATCGTATTTTCTTGCGCCCAGCACGATTTGTTTTTCGGCATCGAGAGGAATACCCAGTTTGCTAAACAGCCGCGCCCGCGCCACCGTATGCAAAGGCTCGCTGTCCAGTATAACGCCGTCCATGTCGAAAAGTACCGCTTGCGTGTTTTTCATGTTTTTAACTGCTCCTTTTCTCTGTAAATAAAGCGTGCTGCCGTCGCACGATAAAAATTTTGCTTTAAACCGAGTTATTGCCGCTTTATCCTTTCATTAAGCGGAACGAAACGGTTTTTAACCGCCTGAAGAAAAGACTTTTTATGCTTACTTTAAGCGCATTTTTTTGCGTAGAAATTCTTTTGCCGCGGCTGAAATGGGGTTGTTTATTATTTAAAGCCTTACGGACGGACGATGAATTTGCCTTTTGCGCGCATCGACGCGTCCGACAAAACCTCTTTCAGTTTTTCAAGCGGAACGACGTTTGCAACCATACTGCTTACGTCCAGAGCTTTTGAGTTAATGAGGTTAAGCGCGCGTCCCTGAGTATAGGGATTGATGAACGAGGACTTAAGCACGATTTCTTTTTTGAAAACCGTAAAAGGCTTTACCCTTATTTCCGCGTCCGGCTTTGTCAGCCCGAACATCATGACGGTAGCCGCGTTACCCGCGATTTCTATTGCCTGCTCTATCGTGGAAGTAAGCCCCACGCACTCTATAACGCACGAAAGCCTTTTTGTTTTTGCGCGCTCTATCGCCGCCGCGACGTCCTCTTTTACGGGGTCCACGGTCATGTAAGCGCCCAAAGAAAGGGCCTTTTCCCGCTTTTCTTTAACGGGCTCGATAAGCACAACGCGCGCCGCACCTTTAAGCCGCGCCAGCTGAAGCATGATAAGTCCTATCATTCCGCCGCCGATAACCGCAACGTCGTCGCCGGGACGGATGTTGCACATATCTATGCCGTGCAGACAGCACGCAACGGGCTCGGTCATCGCGCCTTCCTCGAAAGAAGTGCCGTCATCCAGCTTGTAAGCCTGTTTCGCGGGTACGGCAACGTACTCGGCAAAACCTCCGTTAACGGTGGTGCCTATACCCTGCATATGCTCGCAGAAGTGGCCCAATGCGCTTTTGCAGTAATGACACTCGCCGCACAGCACGTTGGGGTCTACGCATACCCTGTCGCCCTTTTTAAATTCGGTGACTCCTTCCCCCGTTTCTTCCACTTCACCAGCGAACTCGTGTCCCAGAATGACGGGCGGAGTGGTTTTTGCCGCGCCCTCGTCGCCCGAAAATATATGTACGTCCGTGCCGCACACACCGCAGGCGCGCACCCTTACCAGAATTTCGCCTTTACCCGCGACGGGTGTAACCGCCTCCTCCACTCTTAAATCGCCTTTACCGTAAAAAACAGCGGCTTTCATGTCCGTAGTCCTCCCGTTTTCGTTGTTTTTCTTTGGCTTAATTATATCTTAAACGCGCGTTTTAATCAACTATTGCCGAGAAAATTGATTAATTCAATCAAATTATGACTGTCACCTGCCAAAAACCGCTTAAAACAATCATTATTTTAAATTTGTATTAAATTTTATATAAATATTTGTAAAAAAGTTGCATTTCTGAAAATCCGTGCTATAATATATATAAATTCGGTTACGAGTTTAGCGGACGGCCGGGATGAGCATACTAATTCGGGCGGGAAACAACGACAAAGACCAAAGCCGATTTAAGCGCAAACTCGGGACGAAACGAACTTAACGCGAAAAAGGCTTTTCGCGGAGGCTTACGGAGAAAAAACCGATAACGGGCTTTTCACGGAGGCTCACGAAGCAAAACCGATAACGGACTTTTCACGGAGGCTTACGGAGAAAAAACCGATAACGGGCTTTTCACGGAGGCTTACGAAGCAAAACCGATAACGGACTTTTCACGGAGGTTTACGGAGAAAAAACCGAAAAGTAAACGAACAAAAGAAAAAAACGAACGCTTTGAGTAAAGGAGGCGGCAAAAAAAAATGAAAAAAAACATGTACAGTCTGATTCTTGCCGAGGACGTGATAAACGCCATAGACAAACTGGCGGAAGAGGAAAACACAAACAGGTCTAACCTCATCAACGAAATTCTTGCCGAGTACGTGTCGGTGACGACGCCCGAAAAGCGGATAAACGACATTTTTCACGGCATAGAGGATTTATTCAAGCAGCTTACGGGACAGCAGGTATATTACCAGCAGCACGACAACACGCTTAGCATAAAAAGCGCGCTTGAGTACCGCTACCGCCCCACCATCAGGTATGAAGTGGAGCTTTACAGGGCTCAGAGCGGCACGGTGGGAGAGCTTAAGGTCAACTTCCGCACGCAGTCGCCGCAGCTTCTTAACCGTCTTACCGAGTTTTTCGCGCTGTGGACAAGGCTGGAAGAGCTTTACGTAGCGCGTTACTTCGAAGGCGCGGAAATAAATTACACGCTGGACGAAACCCGCTGGACGCGCACGCTTAAGGTGCCGCGGAACACGCTTTACGGTCAAGTAGAACTGAGCCGCGCGATAACCGATTACGTCCGCACGTTTGACCGGCTGATGAAAAAGCGGCTATCGGGCGCTGCGGCTACGGAAATCGAAAACGACTATCTCGACGCGCTTAACGGCGGTATGCTTATCATATAAGACGCGGCAAAAGACTTAAAAAGGAGGATAAACGCAATTATGAATACCAACAAACTGACGCAAAAAGCGATGGAAGCGATACAGTCCGCGCAGAACATCGCGATAGAAAACAATAACGTACAAATCTGCCCGGAGCATCTTTTGTACGCGCTTGTCGATCAGGAAAACGGACTTATAGGACAGCTTTTCAAGAAAATGGGTAAATCTCCCGACGCGATTCTGTCGGAAACGGACACCCTTATACGCAAAATTCCCGCGGTTTCGGGTTCGGGACGGGAGCCGGATAAGGTTTACGTTTCGCCCCTTACGGACAAAATTCTTGCCGCCGCGGAAAAGCTGGCTGCGGGAATGAAGGACGAGTACACGTCCGTCGAGCATATCATGCTTTCGATATTCGACTATGCGGACGAAGGAATAAAGGGAATATTCCGCGCGCACGGCATTACCAAAGAGGCCTTTACCGCAGAGCTTAAAAAGGTAAAGACCGCCAGAGTTACTTCCGACAATCCCGAATCGAGCTACGACGCGCTGGGAAAATACGGCTTTGACCTTGTGGAGAGGGCGAAATCGGGAAAACTCGACCCCGTCATCGGCAGGGACAACGAGATAAGAAACGTCATACGCATACTTTCGCGCAAGACAAAGAACAACCCCGTGCTTATAGGCGAACCGGGCGTGGGCAAAACCGCCATAGCCGAAGGGCTTGCCCAGCGTATAGTACGCGGCGACGTGCCCGAGGGACTTAAAGACAAGACCATATTCGCGCTGGACATGGGCGCGCTTATCGCGGGCGCGAAATTCCGCGGCGAATTTGAGGAGCGTCTTAAAGCGGTGCTGGGCGAAGTCAAAAAGAGCGAAGGCAAAATCATAATGTTCATCGACGAGCTGCACACCATAGTGGGCGCGGGTAAATCCGACGGCGCGATGGACGCGGGCAACCTGCTTAAACCGCTTCTGGCGCGCGGCGAACTGCACTGCATAGGCGCAACCACCTTGGACGAATACCGCAAATATATCGAAAAGGACGCCGCACTCGAGCGCCGTTTCCAGCCCGTAACGGTGGACGAACCTTCGGTCGAGGACACCGTTTCCATACTGAGAGGGCTTAAAGACCGCTACGAGGTGTATCACGGCGTAACCATTCACGACGGTGCGCTTGTCGCAGCCGCCACGCTTTCCAACCGCTACATCACCGACCGTTTTCTTCCCGACAAGGCAATCGACCTTGTGGACGAAGCGTGCGCGATGATAAGGACGGAAATCGACTCCATGCCCACGGAAATGGACGAAATTTCGCGTAAGATTATGCAGCTTGAAATCGAGGAAACCGCCTTAAAGAAGGAAAAAGACTCGTTAAGCGCGGCGCGGCTTAAGGAAATTCAAAAGGAATGCGCGGACTTAAGGGCGAAATTCGACGCGATGAAAGCGCGCTGGGACAACGAAAAGCAGAACATTCACGCCGTGTCCGACCTTAAATCGGAAATCGAGCGCGTAAACGCGGAAATCGAACGGGCGCAACGCGCGGCCGACTACGAACACGCGGCAAAGCTGAAATACTCCACTCTCCCCGAGCTTACCAAAAAACTGGAAAAAGCTCAGACGGAAGGCGGACAAAATCAGAACTCGCTGCTGCGCGACACCGTTACGGAGGAAGAAATCGCCAAAGTCGTGTCCCGCTGGACGGGAATACCGCTTTCTAAACTTATGGAGGGCGAGCGCGAAAAGATTTTACACCTTGCGGACATTCTTCATAAGCGCGTCATCGGCCAGGACGAGGCGGTTACAAAAGTAAGCGAAGCGATAATGCGTTCCCGTGCGGGCATTGCCGACCCCGGCCGCCCCATAGGCAGCTTTATGTTCCTGGGCCCCACGGGCGTAGGCAAAACCGAGCTTGCAAAGGCACTTGCAGAGTGTCTGTTCGACGACGAGCACAACCTTATCCGCATAGACATGTCCGAGTACATGGAAAAGTTTTCCGTCTCCCGTCTTATAGGCGCGCCTCCGGGATACGTCGGCTACGAAGAGGGCGGTCAGCTTACCGAGGCGGTAAGGCGCAAACCCTATTCGGTCGTGCTGTTCGACGAGATAGAAAAAGCCCATCCCGACGTATTCAACATTCTTTTGCAGGTGCTGGACGACGGCAGAGTGACCGACTCTCAGGGCAGAACCGTGGACTTTAAGAACACCGTTCTTATCCTGACTTCCAACCTCGGGTCAAGCTACATCTTAGAGGGCATCGACGAAAAAACGGGCGAGATAAACGAGGACGCCAAAGAAAAAGTAAACGCACTGTTAAAGCAGTCCTTCCGTCCCGAATTCTTAAACAGACTGGACGAAATCGTGTTCTATAAACCCCTTACGAAATCCAACATTACGGGCATCATCGACATTCTTCTCCGCTCGCTGAAGGAGCGCATGGCGGACAGACGGCTTGACCTGTTTGTCACGGACAAAGCCAAAGAGTTTATCATGGAGCACGGCTACGACCCCGTTTACGGCGCGCGTCCGCTTAAAAGATACCTTACGGGCAAAGTGGAAACCTTGCTTGCCAAAAAGATTCTGGAATCCGACCTTAAACCCGACAGCGTGCTGACCGTGGACGAAGAAAACGGCGACCTTACCGTCACCGTAACAAACGGCAAAACCGAGTAAATTCCCCCTGATTTACGCGGGCGCATACAAGGACGCGGTTTATTGCGCAAAAGTAAGCCGTCTTTATAAAAAACAAACTTTTTATAACGCATACTTTTTGCGTAACAACCGTTAATCCCGAAATCTTCAACGCCTTTCCCTGTTTTTATCGGCTAATTCAGGAGCGTAAAAACAAATTACGTTATTAAAACTAAAAACAACCACGCCGCAAAACGATAACGGCACAAAAAAGCACGGAGCGCGCTTAACTCCGTGCTTTTTAATTTTCTTTCAGCGGTTGCCTTGGATTATTTGACTTCTTTCAGCGGTTGCCGTGGATTTTTTTACGCGCGCGCACTAACTTGAACGCGACGAAAGCGGCGCACAAAACCGCGGCAACAAATATCGAGTCAAAATAATAAGCGTTCTTAAAATCGTATAGTTCATATGCCTCGGGAGTGCGCGCCACGCCCGTAACGCGAAAGAACAGCACACAGTACAAGTCTATTTTGCTGTAGCCGTAAGAAACGGACGGCGGAATGACGTGCATGAAGTAAACCTGCAAAACCGAAATTACGACGGAAACGAACAAAACAAGCGGCAATATAAGCGAAACAAGTCCGCTCATGCGGCTTTCTTTTTTCCCCGACAAAAAGCAGAAAATCGCTATAATCACACCGCCCACCGCCAATGCGCCGAACAGGAACAGCAACAGAATGTCCGAAATAAGCGTTGTAAAATAGTCGAAAGCGCCGCCCGCGTACTGCGCGATAAAGAACCCCGCCCTGATAAAGGCAACCGTAATCCCCGTAACTGCGACGACAGAGGGATACAAACAAGCGCGAAAGCAATTTTTCTTATTTTCGCAATCGTGATTTTTATCCGTCGGTGCGTTTTTTCTTAAATCAATCTTTCCCTCAGACGGAGAAAGATTTTCCGCATCCGCGCAGACTTTATCGGTTTTAAAATCCGTTTTACCTAAACCTTCTTTTAAGACATTTTCAGGTAAAGCTTTTTCTGTTTTGTTCTTCATTGTCCCCCCTGCTTAAAATTTATGCTGTCGATATCCTAAAAAAAGCGGCTGTTTTCTTTGATTTTCTTCCGTCGATGCGGTTTTTATCTGCCGCATATTTATTCCCCTTTTTATCCGAACAACAGTACCGCGCCTAAGATATAAATAATCCTTTTTTTTGACTTAGACAGCTTACTTTTTTTTAGCCCTGTAAGTTGAAAATAATTATAGTTTAATTACGCATATTTGTCAATATCGCGCACACGAAACCAACGCAGGCAAACATAACGACCGTGACCTTGGACAGATTTTTCGGCTGTTTTTTTGCCGATGAGTTGAAAAACGCAATTAAAATATGTATAATTATAAAAACGCCGTTTGTAAGAGGTGAAAAAAATGCCGTTGTCCGACAGAAAACAGGAATTATTGAATATGCTGTCGCCCTCCGCCCCCACGGACGTAAAAAAGATTGCGGATACTCTTTACGTCAGTCAGCCCACGGTCAGGCGCGATCTTGCCCAGCTTGCCGCCGAGGGGCTTGTGATACGCACTCACGGCGGCGTGATGCTGTCCTCGCGCGCGGCGGACAAAAGCCTGCCGTTGGCGCGCAGAGAATACCTCATGAACGAGCAGAAAACCAAAATCGCCATGACGGCTGCGCGGCTTATAAACGACGGCGACGTCATCATGGCGGACAACTCCACTACCATACTTCACCTTGCGCCTTTCCTTAAAGACAAAAAAGACGTGATAGTCATCACCAACGGCTTGCGCCTTGCCGAGGCTTTGGCAACCGAAAACGTCAAATGCCTTATGACGGGCGGCACGGTAAAAACGGAGGCTTACGGGCTTATCGGAGAGGAAGCTTTGGCTTTTTTAAAAAATTACAACGCCGACGTGTGTTTCTTTTCCTGCCGCGGAATAACATCGGGCGGATATCTTTGCGACACCTCGGTGGGGGAAGACGACGTGCGCGCCGTCATGATGCGGCAATCGAAAAAAAGCGTGCTGCTTGCGGACTCAAGTAAATTCGGGCTGTCGTTCTGGCACAATCTCTGCCACGTTTCGCAAATAGACGAAGTAATATCGGACCAGCCCGTCGATAAAAACGCCTACAAAAAATAACCCGAATTTAAAACAAAAACAACATAACGGAAAGGGAGCTGCCCGCACGGACAACTCCCTTTTTTATTCTTCAGCTTTTTTCGCTTTGCAACGCCCCGCAGTCGGAGCGCAAAACGCGCTTGATTATACTGCGATTTTTTCTTAAACGACAAATCACCCTTTGATTAACGTGCGCCGAAAATCGCTTAAACCGCAAAATACGCGCCGTAAACCTAATTCAATCAGATCAGCGCGCCGTAACCGCCGTTTATCTAGATAAGCGCGCCGTAACCGACCAACTTTTCCCTCAGCTCCGGCACGGGAACCAAGGCGGCCGATACTCCCTTTTTCACGGCAAGGGCAGCCGCAACGCCTGCCGCCTCGCCTATGCAGGTGGTGATGGGCATAACGCGGAAAGCCGCATGAGCCTCGTGCGTGGAGGAAAGCGGTCTGCCCGCGGCAAGAAGGTTTACTGCGGCAACGGGCACCATGGCGCGATAGGGAATGGTATAATATTCCCCTTCTTTAAGCCTGACGTGATGCGTTCCTGTCCCGTCGGGACTGTGAATGTCTATTTCGTACGAGCCGCGCGCAATCGAATCGTCGAACTTACGGGCGTTAACAATATCGGAAGCGGTTATTTCGTACATTCCCACTATGCGGCGGCTTTCGCGAATACCCGTTTCCGCCGCCATATTGACAAGATAGGCGTTTTTCATGCACTCGAAGTTATTTTTAAGAAACTCAACCATTTCAAGAACTTGTTCACGCGCTTCGATTTCCGCCGCGCTGCGGTCAAGCGCCGACACGGGATTCTTTTCGAGAATACGCGTCGTGTTGAAGTGAATAAGCCCCTCGCCGCAGTCTACGTCGCGGAAATTGAACAAAAGCACGTCTTCCCGCTTGTTTTTGATACGGCCTTCGCGACGCATTTGCGCGTATTTTTCGTTTATAAGACGCACATCCAGCTTGCTTTCGTCCACGCCCGAAAGCCTGAAACAAAGCGTCATCGGCTGAACCCGATTGTCGTTTTCCCTTCCCAGCTTGAATTCAAGCCCCGCAAAAGCAGTAAGGTCGGCATTGCCCGTGGCGTCGATAAAAAATTTCGCCTTTAAGTCGAAATTACCCGAAATCGTGGAAACGGTTACAAAATTTATTTTTCCGTCTTTAACCGATACGTCGCTTAAAAGCGCGTGATACAGTACGTCCACGCCGTTTTTCGCCATTTCACGGTCCAGCACGATTTTAAGAAGCTCGTCGTTAAAAGCGTGGCAGCCGCGTTTTTCCGCACATTTCGTCGCCCCCAAAGCCTGCATATCTTTTCGAAACGTCTCAAACAGTCCTTTGTTGACAAGCTTTCCGTTTGCTCCGCTTTCGAAATAATTCATAAAGGGATTTACAAGCGCACCGGTCGCCATGCCGCCCGCAAAACCGTAACGCTCGACGACAAGCACGCGCATACCCTCTCTTGCGGCGCCAATCGCTGCGGCGACGCCCGCAAGTCCCGCGCCCGCCACGACTACGTCATAATCGGGAAACGCGATTTTTTGTCTTATATCACCGTTGTTCATTGTCCCCCCCCCTCTTGTTAAAAAATAAAATGCTTTTACTTTTGTCTTTTCCTTACACCAAGCCGTCTTTTCCCACGTTAAACAAATGCAAAAAAGCTTTCTTAAAATTAACCCTTTGTAAAAAAGTATAAATTTTGCCGAGGAGCACAAATTGTTTCTTCGGCAAAACATGAACACTGTTTGATTTTGAATTTACGCGGCTGTTATTCCCGTTTTTGCCCGTCTTTTACCCGTTGCGCGGCATAAATTCCGAGTTTTAAAGAAACAACCGCCGTTTCGGGATTAAAAAATTTTCAGCATATCTTATCGCCGCATATTTTAATTCCCGTTAAAACACTTTTTCCGTCTGTGGAGTCCGACAAAAATTAATCTGTCAGGCTTTTGCGGGCGCGGATGAAACTGCCGCTTCTGTCAGACAGGCTTTACGCCTAATCAGCCGAAAAAAACCGATTACTTCTTTGCTTTTTTGACGTTTTCGGTCAGGATGTCTGATATGGGCTTACCGGGGCTGACCATGGGCAGAACGAACTCGTCGGTGTCGATATGCGCGTCGATGACGGCGGGCGCGTTTTTGCTTAACGCGGACTTAATGGCGTCGTCGAAATCCGCTTTTGTATAAACCGAATACCCGTCCACGAAATACGCTTCCGCCAGCTTTTTGAAGTCGGGGCCGCGGTCAAGCGTGGTTTCGGAGTATCTGCCGCCGTAGAAAAGCGTCTGCCACTGGCGCACCATGCCAAGAGTGCCGTTGTTCATGACGATTATGATTACGGGAATATTGTAGTGCTGAATGGTGCAAAGCTCGTTGCAGTTCATGCGGAAGCAGCCGTCGCCCGCAATGGAAATAACGCGCTTATTCGGCATGCCCACCTGCGCGCCCATCGCCGCGCCCGTACCGAAGCCCATTGTGCCCAGTCCGCCGCTTGAAAGGAAAGTGCGAGGTTTTTTGAACGTACAGAACTGTCCCGCCCACATCTGATGCTGTCCCACTTCGGTCACGATTATCGCGTCGCCGCGGGTAACTTCGTTCAGTTTTTCCAGGATATATTCGGGATTTATGGGCGCTGAGGGACTTAAATCCATCTTGGGGAATTCCTTTTTAAGGCTTTCGATATGGTTAAGCCACTCGTCGGATTTCTTTTGATGAAGATGCGGCAAAAGTTTTTCCAGCGCGACTTTGGCGTCGCCCGTAAGCGACATGGCACACTTGACGTTTTTGCTGATTTCCGCAGGGTCGATGTCGATATGAATTATCTTTGCGCCTTTAGCAAACTTGCTGGCATCGGAAATAACCCTGTCCGAAAACCTTACGCCCACGGCGATAAGCACGTCGGAAGTGTTTACGCCGATATTCGACGCCTTGGTGCCGTGCATGCCTATCATGCCCGTGTATTCGGGCGCGGTTGTGTCGTAACTGCCGATGCCCATAAACGTGCAGGCAACGGGGCAGTCAAGCTTTTCGGCAAGTTTTTTTATCTCCTCTTCCGCCCCCGACGCGATTACGCCGCCGCCGCTGACGATAAAGGGACGCTCGGCGGAGTTGATTAATTTTGCCGCCTTTTCTATTTCCGCGTCCGTAACGTTTGCCGTAGCCGTGTATGTGCGCGGCGCTACGGGCGTGTAATCGCATTCCGCCGCCGTCACGTCTTTGGGAATGTCGATTAAAACCGGACCTTTTCTGCCGCTGTTTGCGATATAAAACGCCTCGCGGATAATGTCCGCAAGTTTATTGACGTTAGGCACAATATAGTTGTGCTTGGTGATGGGCATCGTTATACCCGTAATGTCCACCTCCTGAAAGGAGTCCCGTCCCAGAAGGTTGCCCGCGACGTTGCAGGTAATGGCGACCACGGGCGAAGAATCCATGTACGCCGTGGCTATGCCCGTGACGAGGTTAGTAGCACCCGGTCCGCTGGTCGCAAAGCACACGCCCACTTTACCCGTGGCGCGCGCATATCCGTCCGCGGCGTGCGCGGCGCCCTGCTCGTGCGCGGTAAGATAGTGATGTATCCTGCCGCTTTTGTAAAGCGCGTCGTACACGTTGAGAATGGTTCCGCCCGGATATCCGAAAACGGTATCCACGCCCTGTTCCAAAAGACAATTGATTATAATTTCCGCTCCTGTCATTTCCGCTTTTCCTTGTGCTTTATTTTTTTGTCCGCCGCTTGGGGGCGGAAGTTTTACTTTTTTTCTCCCCGATTGCCGTCAATGAAAGCTTTTTGCCGCTATCGCTTTTTTATGGGTTAAAAAATCTTTACGCTCCCGGACTGAAGTAAAAAGGCTTTCTTACCGCGTTTCTATGGCTGCGTAAGATTTTGTCTGCCGTCTTTACGTTTTGCGGTAAAGCACGTTTTGCCTTTCCCGTTTTTTTAAGCGGCAAAAGATTTTTCCGCTCTGTCCCGATATTAAGTAAAAAAATTTCTGACTTTTTTATGAGGGCAAAGAACGTTTTTTTTCTTTTTTTATGACGGTGTAGGATTTTTTTGTTTGCTCTCCCTCCCCCGATTTACGGTAAAAAAAGTTGTTTTTTTACCTTTTACGCTGAAGAAAGATTTTTTTATTCACAATTTACCGCTAATCAAACCCTGGATCCGTCAGGACCACCGATTAATAAAATATTTCCCGCTCGGCTTAAGCCGCTTCAGTCTTTAAAGACCGCGCCCTTGTCGGCGGAAGTGACCAGCGCGGCGTAACGCTTTAGGTATCCGCTGAGGTTTTTGACGGGCGGCTTTTGCTCCTTTCTGCGCTTATCAAGCTCTTCGTCGCTGACTTCCAGCGTTATGGAATACTTGTTCATGTCGATGGAAATGATGTCGCCGTCTTTGACAAGACCGATGGGGCCGCCCTCCGCAGCTTCGGGAGAAACGTGGCCGATGCTTGCCCCGCGCGTGGCGCCCGAAAATCTGCCGTCGGTGATAAGCGCGACGGACTTATCAAGCCCCATGCCCGCGATGGACGCAGTGGGCATAAGCATTTCGCGCATACCGGGACCGCCTTTAGGCCCCTCGTAACGGATTACCACAATGTCGCCGGGCTTAATCTTACCGCCCAGAATGGCTTTAATGGAGTCGTCCTCGCTGTCGAATACGCGCGCTCTGCTGCGGTTAACCAGCATTTCGGGCGCAACGGCACTGCGTTTTACCACGCAGCCGTCGGGCGCGAGATTGCCGAACAGTACCGCAAGACCGCCGCTTGCTGAATACGGATCGGATACGGGACGGATTACTTCGGGGTCGGTAACAACCGCATCCGCAATGTTTTCCGCGACCGTTTTGCCCGTAACGGTTTTAAGACTGCCGTCGATGAGGCCCGCGTCAAGCAGTTCCTTCATGACCGCGTAAACGCCGCCCGCGTAGTAAAGGTCGCTCATGAAGTGTTTGCCTGCAGGCGCAAGCTTACAAAGATTGGGCACCTTTTCGCTTATCTCGTTGAAAAACGAAAGCGGAAGCGGTATTCCTGCCTCGTGCGCCAGCGCGGGAAGATGCAAAGCCGTATTGGTACTGCACCCCAGCGCCATATCCACGGCGATGATGTTTTTGAACGCGTCGGTAGTGAATATATCGCGCGGACGGATACCGTCACTAAGCACGCGCATTATCGCCGCGCCCGTTTCTTTTGCAAGTCTTATCCTTTGCGAATACACCGCGGGAACCGTACCGTTGCCCTTAAGCGCGAAGCCCGCCGCCTCCATGACGCAGTTCATGCTGTTGGCTGTAAACATACCGCTGCAGGAGCCGCAGGTGGGACAAGCGTTGTCCTCGTACTCGTGAAGCTGCTGCATGGTCATTTTTCCGCTTGTGACCGCGCCTGCCGCCTCAAACATATCCGAAAGGGAAATCTTTTTGCCGCACGCAAAGCCGTTGAGCATGGGGCCGCCGCTGACCACAATGGAAGGAACGTTGACCCTGAGCGCGCCCATGACCATGCCGGGCACTATTTTATCGCAGTTGGGCACCAGAACGAGCGCGTCGAATGCGTGAGCCTTTGCCATACACTCCACCGAGTCGGCAATAAGCTCGCGCGTGACAAGCGAATATTTCATGCCCTCGTGCCCCATGGCAATGCCGTCGCACACGCCGATTGCAGGGACGACTACGGGCATACCGCCCGCGGCGTAAACGCCTTCCTTAACCGCCGTAACGATGGTGTTAAGGTGCATATGCCCGGGCACAATCTCGCTTTGCGCGCTTACTATGCCGATAATGGGCTTTTTAATCTCTTCGTCCGTCCAGCCCAGCGCCTTCATAAGCGAGCGGTGAGCGGCCTTGTCTATTCCTGTTTTTACGTTGTCGCTTTTCATTGTCGTAAACTCCGTTTTCAGTGCCGTTCGGGCTTAAAGCGGTTATTCCGCTTTTTCGCCGCGGCTGACTTAATGTTATAGTGTTTTTTCCGTCCGTACCCGTTTTATCGTAAAAGCGCAGACGAAGCCTTGTTGCTTGACGAAATCTTTTTGTTTACGGATTATCCCGTCTTACTTATAGATTATCTCGTCGCCGTACTCGCCTGAGCGCGCGGCTTTCTGGAAAGCGTCCAGAATTTTCCTTGTCACAGGACCGCAGACGCCCTCGCCTATCTTTCTTCCGTCCACGGAAGTAACTGCAATCGCCTCGGCGGCGGTACCCGTAAGAAAGCACTCGTCGGCGTTGTAAACGTTGAACAAAGTGAACTCGGTTTCCTTAAGCGGCACGCCTATTTTCGCGGCAACCTCGATGACGGTGCGGCGCGTGATTCCGTCCAGGATTCCCACGTAAACGGGAGGAGTGTAAATCACACCGTCTTTGACGATAAAGATATTGTCGCCCGTACATTCGGTAACTATGCCGTCGTGGTTAAGCATAAGCGCTTCCGCCGCGCCCGCGCGGTTAGCCTCGATTTTGGCGAGAATGTTGTTGAGATAGTTAAGCGACTTTATCTGCGGGTCGACGATAGTCGCCTTGTTTCTGCGCTGAACGGAGGTGATTACCGCCATGCCCTTTTCGTACTGCTCGGCGGTGTAAAGCTTGATGCCCGCCGCAATGCAGAATACCGTGGGTTTATCGCAGTTTGAGGGGGAAAGTCCAAGGTCACCCTTGCCGCGAGTCACCACAAGACGGATGTAGCAGTCCTTGAGGTTGTTTACGGCGCAGGTCTTTTTGACCACTTCCGCAAGTTCTGCTTTGCTCATGGGGATATCAAGAGCAATGGCTTTTGCCGCCGCGAAAATGCGGTCGATATGCTCCTTAAGGCGGAAAACTCTGCCGGAGTAAGCGCGTATCCCCTCGAAAACGCCGTCGCCGTAAAGCACGCCGTGGTCGAAAACCGAAACTTTGGCGTTGTCGCTTTCCACAAATTCTCCGTTTAGATAGATGTACTGCATGATTTTTGCCTCTTTTTTATAAAATTTTCCGCACTTTGTTTATTGCCGCGGCGGTCGCCCGGCCGAAAAAGTATTCTGAAACGCAGGATGTTTTTGTCCCCGAAAGACTTATTGATAAAAGACTTCCTTTTGTCGGAGAAATTTTTTAAAACTTTGTTCCGTCAAGAAAAATTTTTACCGATAAAAACCGCTATTTTCGGGGAAAAAGACTGCTTCCCGATAAAAACTTGTTTTTGTCGACACCTTAAGACGTTTTTTGTTTTTGTCGACACCTTAAGACGTTCTTCTTAAAAATCTTTTACGCAAAAGACCTTTATCTTAATCGAAAGACTGCTATTTAGAGAAAAACTTTATTTTATGGCGTCGGTAATAAGTTTGCCCATTTCCACGGTGCCCACTTTAGTCATGCCTTCGCTGTAAATATCGGCGGTGCGGTAACCCTTGTCAAGCACCTCGTCCACCGCTTTTTCGATGGCGCACGCCTCTTTTTCGAGGTCGAACGAATACCTCAGCATCATCGCCGCGGAAAGAATGGTGGCGATGGGGTTAGCGAGGTTCTTGCCCGCGATGTCGGGCGCGGAGCCGTGAATAGGCTCGTACATGCCAAGCTTGGTTTCGCCCAAAGACGCGGACGCCAGCATACCGATGGAGCCGGTAAGCATACTTGCCTCGTCCGAGAGAATGTCGCCGAACATATTGGTGGTGATGATTACGTCGAACTGGTGAGGATTGCGGATAAGCTGCATGGAGCAGTTGTCCACGTAAAGGTGCGAATATTCGACTTCGGGATAATCCTTAGCCACGCGCGCCGTAACCTCTCTCCAAAGGCGCGAGGTTTCCAGAATATTGGCCTTGTCCACCACGCACACCTTTTTGTTTCTCTTCATCGCCGCATCGAAGCCCACGCGCAGGACGCGCTCGATTTCCTTGACCGAATAATACATGGTGTCGAACGCCGAATCGTCCTCTTTTACTCTTCCGCGCTTACCGAAGTAAATGCCGCTTGTAAGCTCTCTTACGATCAAAATATCCAGACTGTCGCCGATGATTTCGGGCTTTAAGGGGCAGGCGTTTTTAAGCTGTTTGTGAAGCAGTGCGGGACGGAGATTTGCAAAAAGCTTAAGCTCTCCTCTAAGTCCCAGCAGCGCCTTTTCGGGACGGTCGTTGCCGCCCAGGTGATCCCACTTGGGTCCGCCCACCGCGCCCAGCAGCACCGAGTCGGACGCCTTGCACGCGTCAATCGTGTCCTGAGGAAGCGGACAGCCCACGGTGTCGATTGCAATGCCGCCCGCGAGTTTTTCGGTAAAATTAAATTCGTGACCGTAAATCTCGCCCACGCGGTTAAGAGTTTTTATCGCCTCGTTGATTATATCCGGACCTATTCCGTCGCCGGGTACCGTGACAATGTTGTATTTCATTTTTCTGAAAGCTCCTTTATATTTAGGAATTTATTTGTTTTTTTATTTGCGTAACGCGCTGAAGCCGCCCTTAAACCCGCTTTTTAACAAACCTTTCTGAGAATTACCCGTTTAATAAGCTGACGCCAAGCTGATATTTTTCAAATTTAACCGTTTGTTTAAGAAAAACCGTTTTTCGCTTCAGCCTTTTTAGTCGGGCATTTCTGTTTGCGGCTCAGCATTTTGTCGGGTTTGATTGCGTCGTTTTTCCCTGCCCCGGGTTCAACAAGAAAAGGTGTTGTTACGCCGCTTTTTCCGGTCTTAATATTAATACAAAGACAGTTGCGCCGCTTTCTCCGTCCTGTTTTCCGAAGGGACTTAAGACAATCGGTTATTAAAGGTTTATCGTTTTAAGGTCGGATTTCGTTGCGACTGTTTCCGAAAAAAAAGCCGACGCGTCAGTTTTTTTGCGTTTTGATGTAGTTGACGAGGCCGCCCGCCGCGATAATCTTCTGCATGAATTCGGGATAGGGCTCGCCTTTGAACTTTTTGCCGTTGGTTTCGTCGGTAATTATGCCTGTCGAAAAGTCCACGGAAACCACGTCGCCCGCGTTTATGCCCTTGACCGCCTCGGGACACTCGACGATGGGAAGCCCGATGTTAATGGCGTTGCGGTAGAAAATGCGCGCAAACGTGCTGGCGATTACGCAGGACACGCCCGACGCCTTTATCGCGATGGGAGCGTGCTCGCGCGAGGAGCCGCAGCCGAAGTTTTTGTCCGCGACGATGATGTCGCCTTGTTTGACCTTACTTACGAAATCCGCGTCGATGTCCTCCATGCAGTGCTTTGCAAGCTCATTGGGGTCGGAAGTGTTGAGGTATCTTGCGGGAATTATCACGTCGGTGTCGACGTTGTCCTTGTATTTGAAAACCGTACCTTTAGCGTTCATTGATAAAAATCCTCCTGTGACTTATTACAGCGTTTCGGGGTTCTGAATTTTACCCGTGACCGCGCTTGCTGCGGCGACTGCGGGAGAAGCCAGATAAACCTCCGACTCGGGGTGACCCATTCTTCCCACGAAATTGCGGTTGGTGGTGGACACGGCGCGCTCGCCTTTTGCGAGTATGCCCATGTGTCCGCCGAGGCACGGTCCGCAGGTGGGCATGGAGAATATCGCGCCCGCGTTTACGAAGATGTCCACAAGTCCTTCGTGAATCGCCTGAAGATAAATTTTCTGAGTGCCGGGAATGATTATGCAGCGCACGCCTTTAGCGACGTGTCTGTCCTTGAGTATGGACGCGGCAACCCTGAGGTCCTCTATTCTGCCGTTGGTGCAGCTGCCGATGACGACCTGGTCGATTTTGACGTCGCCCACCTCGTCGATGGTGCGCGTGTTGTCGGGAAGGTGCGGGAAGGATACGGTGGGACGGATTTTGCTTAAATCCACGTCGTAAACCTTTTCGTACTCGGCGTCGGCGTCCGCCTTATAGACGGTGTAATCCTTGGTCGAGTGTTCTTTGATATACTCGATGGTCTTTTCGTCCACGTCGAAAATGCCGTTTTTGCCGCCCGCCTCTATCGCCATGTTAGCCATGCAAAGACGGTCGTCCATGGAAAGGCTTTTAAGTCCCTCGCCCGAAAACTCCATGCTTTTATAAAGCGCGCCGTCCACGCCTATCATGCCGATGATATGCAGTATTACGTCTTTTCCGGACGCATAGCCGTTAAGCTTGCCCGTAAGGTTGAACTTGAGCGCGGAGGGAACTTTGAACCACGCCTTGCCCGTAGCCATAGCGGCCGCCATGTCGGTGGAGCCCACGCCCGTGCTGAACGCACCCAAAGCGCCGTAAGTGCAGGTGTGCGAATCCGCGCCGATAACCGCGTCGCCCGCAACCACAAGTCCTTTTTCGGGCAGCAAAGCGTGCTCGATACCCACCTCGCCTATTTCGAAATAGTTGGTAATGTCCATTTTGCCGGCGAACTCGCGAATAAGCTTGCATTGCTCGGCGGCTTTAATGTCCTTGTTGGGGGTAAAGTGGTCGGGCACCAGCGCGATTTTGTCGCGGTCGAACACTTTGTCGCAGTTAAAGCGAGCAAATTCCTTGATTGCCACGGGGCTTGTGATGTCGTTGCCCAGAACCAGGTCAAGCTTAGCCTCTATGAGCTGGCCGGCTTTGACCGAATCCAGTCCCGCGTGCGCGGCAAGTATCTTTTGCGTCATTGTCATTCCCATAAAATATACAATCTCCTTAAAGAAAGTTTGATTTTTGCGTTATTTGTAATTCCGTCGGCGTTTTTGCCTCTCTTTTTTCGCCTGAGGCTGAGCCTTTTCGGGGTTTTCTTCCGCGTTTTTCGTTTTGTCGGCGCGGACCGTAATCCCGCGTTTACCGCAGTGCGGCTTTTTTTACGGCGGCTTGCGTAACGGCAGACGGGTTAAGGCGTTTACTTTTGTTTCCGCTTATCAAAGCTTAATCGCCGCGCCGTTTAAAAATAATGGCAAAGCGGCTTACCTTAAAGCGGTTTTCCTGATAAAAAACTTTTTTTAGCCGTCACGGCGTTACGCCGTCCTTGATAAGCTTGTACTCTATCGCGTCTTTAAGCGCGGTAAGGGACGCCTCTATGATGTCGCGCGACACGCCCACGGTGGTAAAGATGTCTTTGCCGTCGCCCGACTCGATAAGTACGCGCGTTTTGGCGGAGCTGGTTTCCTTGCTGTCCAGGATACGCACCTTGTAGTCTGTAAGGGCGAATTCCTTAAGCGAGGGATAAAACCTTTCCAGCGCTTTACGCAAAGCCACATCGAGAGCGTTGACGGGGCCGTTGCCTTCCGCCGCGCTGATTTCGCTGGTGCCGTCCACGCTTACTTTGACCACTGCCGTCGCGGGCGAAAAATCCTCGCCGGAAATCTGCTCGCCTATGGTTTTGAATTTTTCCAGAGTGAAGAAAGGCTTGTACGCGCCCAGCGATTTTCTTATAAGCAGCTCGAAACTGGCGTCCGCCCCCTCGAACTGATAGCCGAAAAACTCCATTTCCTTGATTTTGGCTACGATTTCCGCCGTCACGGGGCTGTCTTTCGTGACGGAGGGGTCCACCTTGCGCACCTTGTCGAGAATAGTGCTTCTTCCTGCGACCTCGCTCATGAGGAAGCGGCGGGTGTTGCCCACGGAATCGGGGGAAACGTGCTCGAAACTGAAAGAGGCTTTGCTTACTCCGTCGATGTGCATACCCGCCTTGTGCGCGAAAGCCGATTCGCCCACGTAAGGCATACCGCGGTTAAGCCGAACGTTTGCAATCTCGGCAATCCTGCGGCAGTAAAGCGTGAGGTTTTTCATGTTTTCTTCGGGGAAGCAATCGTAACCGCGCTTTAACTGTAAATCCGCCGCAATGGTGCTGAGGTTTGCGTTGCCGCACCGCTCGCCGAAACCGATAAGCGTACCCTGCACCTGCGTAGCGCCGCACAGCACCGCCACAACGGAATTGGCAACCGCCATTCCCGCGTCGTCATGGGTGTGAATGCCCACGGGAATACTTAATGCGTCCACCGCCGCGCGCACGATTTTTTCGATTTCGTCGGGGAAACAGCCGCCGTTGGTGTCGCACAGACACACCGCCGCCGCGCCCGCTTCTTCCGCCGCCTTTATCGCCTTTATCGCGTAGTCGGGATTGTTTTTATAACCGTCGAAAAAGTGCTCCGCGTCGAAAATGACTTCCTTGCCGCATTCGGTAAGGTAGTTAACCGTGTCGTAAATCATCTCGAGATTTTCTTCAAGCGTGACGCGCAGTATTTCCGTCGCGTGAAAGTCCCAGCTTTTGCCGAAAACCGACACTGCAGGGGTATCCGCGGCAAGAAGAGCCTTTACGCCCGGGTCTTGCTGTGCGGTTACTCCGCGGCGGCGCGTGGAGCCGAAAGCCGTAAGTTTCGCGTTTTTGAACTCAAGGTTTTTTACTTCGCGGAAAAACTCGGCGTCTTTAGGGTTGGACGCGGGATTGCCCGCCTCGATATAATCGACGCCCAGCTCGTCCAGCGTGCGGCACACGGCGATTTTGTCGCGTACCGAAAAGGAGATGCTCTCCCCTTGAGCGCCGTCGCGCAGCGTCGAATCCAGAATTGTCAGTTTTTTGTTTCTCAATTATTTCCGCCTTTAACCAGATTTTTGTCGTAAATCATGTTGTTTATCGCCGATACGTAAGCCATGACCGCCGCGTTGACGATGTCAAGGCTGACGGCGTGACCGTTGTAAACGTTGCCTTCGGATTTGATTTTGACGGTAACCGCGCCCTGAGCGTCCGTGCCGCCCGTCACCGAATCGATGAGGAAGTCGACAAGCTCGAAGCTTTCGCCGCCCACGATATCGTTAATCGCCTTGTAGCTGGCGTCGATGGGGCCGAACGCCGAAGAGGTTACCACCTCGCGCTTCTGTCCGTCGGGGCAATCCAGCTTTACCGCCGAAGTGGTGGTAATGGTGTTGCCCACGTTGATTACAAAGCGGTCCAGCTTGTAACTTTCGGGTACGGAAACCGATTTTTTGTGCACAAGCGCCTCGATATCGCGGTCGGAAACGCTTTTTTGTCTGTCCGCAAGCTTTTTGAACTCGTCGAAAATCTCGGCAAGCGCTTCGTCGGTGACCGTAAGTCCCAAAGAGCGCAGTCTGTCGGAAAGCGCGTGCTTACCCGAGTGCTTTCCTAAGACCATTTTGTTCTCGGTAAGGCCTATCGACTCGGGAGTCATTATCTCGTAAGTCTTTTTGTTGGCAAGCACGCCGTGCTGATGTATGCCCGCCTCGTGCGCGAAAGCGTTTTCGCCCACAATCGCCTTGTTGGGCTGGACTTTTACGCCCGTAATCATGCTTAAAAGTTTGCTGGATTTAAATATCTGAGTGGTGTCCACGCCGCATTCCGCGTCGAAAAAGTTTTTGCGCGTGTAAAGCGCCATGACCACTTCCTCAAGCGCCGTGTTGCCCGCGCGTTCGCCTATGCCGTTGACGGTACACTCGACCTGAGTGGCGCCCGCCTTTACCGCGGCAAGACTGTTTGCCGTCGCCATGCCGAGGTCGTTGTGACAGTGCACCGATACGTCGACTTTTTCTATTCCCTTGACGTTTTTAATAATGTAGGAAATAAGCTCGCCGTATTCGTCGGGCACGGCATAACCCACCGTATCGGGAATATTGACCGTAGTCGCGCCCGCTTTAATCGCCTCCCCCAGCACCTTGCACAGAAAGTCGGGGTCGCTTCTCGAAGCGTCCTCGGCGGAAAACTCGATGTCGTCGCACAGCGATTTGGCGTAAGACACAGCGTCATAAGTGCGCTTAAGCACCTCTTCGCGCGTCATTTTAAGCTTGTATTCCATATGTATGTCGCTGGTCGCCAGAAAAACGTGAATACGCGGCTTGACGGCGTCCTTAACCGCCTCGTAAGCGACTTCTATGTCCTTGTCGAGCGCGCGCGCAAGCGAAGCCACCGTCGCGTTTTTGACGACGCCGGCAATGCTTTTGACCGCCTGGAAATCCCCCGGCGACGCGATTGCGAAGCCCGCCTCGATGACGTCCACGCCCAAAGCGTCAAGCTGCTCCGCCATGCGGAGTTTTTCGCTCATGTTCATGCTGCAGCCGGGCGACTGCTCGCCGTCCCTTAATGTGGTGTCGAATATTTTAATGCGTGCGGACATAAAAAAACTACTCCTTTTTTGTCGGACAGATAGTAAGCAGAACAATCCGGCCAATCCGACCCGTACTTAATTTTTTTCAGGGCGGAAAGCACGTCGCGTCAGCCTCCGCCCTGATTTTAATTATATTCCGATTTATGCGCCGAATATCCTTTTCTTTATAAGGTAATAAAAAGTGCTGTCAGATATTCGCCGCCGATATATCCCGAAATTACTTTTCGGTAATCTCGTTCTGCCAGTTCATCATACTGCGCAGGTTTTTGCCCACCGTTTCCAGCTGATGCTCCGCTTCCATTCTGCGGCGCGCGTTGAAATAGGGACGGTTGGACTGGTTTTCGAGAATAAAGTTACGCGCAAAGGTGCCGTCCTGAATGTCGGAAAGAACCTTTTTCATCGTCTTCTTGGTTTCCTCGGTTATGATTTTGGGTCCGGTGACGTAATCGCCGTATTCCGCCGTGTCGGAAATCGAATATCTCATGCCCGCAAAACCCGCCTTATTGATAAGGTCGACGATAAGCTTCATCTCGTGCACGCACTCGAAGTAAGCGCTTTCGGGCTGGTAACCCGCCTCGACCAGCGTTTCAAAGCCCGCTTTCATAAGCGCGGTGACGCCGCCGCAAAGCACAGCCTGCTCTCCGAACAAATCGGTTTCGGTTTCTTCCTTGAAAGTGGTTTCGAGTACGCCCGCTCTTGCGCCGCCGATACCCAAAGCGTAGGCAAGACCGATTTCCTTGGCGTCGCCCGTCGCGTCCTGATAAACGGCGATAAGGCAGGGCACGCCTTTACCTTCCTGGAACTGGCTGCGTACGGTGTGACCGGGGCCCTTGGGCGCAATCATTACGACGTTGACGTCCTTGGGCGGAACAATCTGACCGTAGTGAATATTGAAGCCGTGCGCAAACATGAGCGTTTTGCCGGCGGTAAGATTTTTTTCGATGCTCTCGCGGTAAAGCTTTGCCTGCTTTTCGTCGTTGATAAGTATCATTATGATGTCCGCCCACGCCGCGGCTTTGTCGGCGGTCGTAACCTTAAGACCTAAAGCTTCGGCTTTCTTCCAGGACTTGCTGCCTTCGTAAAGACCGACGGTCACGTCCGCGCCCGAATCGTGAAGGTTAAGCGCGTGCGCGTGTCCCTGCGAACCGAATCCGATAATTGCGATTTTTTTGTTCTTGATGCGCTTAAAGTCGCAATCCTGTTCATAATACATTACTGCCATGGTTTTATATACCTCCGAAATATATGAAGTTTTTTATTTTTTATCGTTTGCCGCGCTTTTTACGCCGCGGCGGACTTTTTTCCGTCCGCGCTTCCTTGTTTATCGCGGCAATCGTTTTCTGCCCTTTTTGATAATTGTTTTACTTCAACCCATTAACAATTTGATAATTGTTTTACTTCAGCCCATTAATAATAAGATTATATACCAATCGATGATGCCGTCTTCTTCTCTTACGGACGCGGGCTTAGTGCTTTACCCGTTGCCGTAGTAAAAAAGGTTTTTCAGTCCTTAAGACATACGGGACCGCGGTTAATCGCGGCAAGCCCCGTGCGCACTATTTCCAGAACCGTGAACGGCTGAAGCATTCTTATCAGCGCGGCAAGCTTTTTGTTGTCGCCCGTAGCCTCCAGCACCAGCGCGGATATGCTGACGTCTACAATGTGCGCGCGGAAAATATCCGCAATTTCCAGAATTTCCGCACGGGTGGCCTTTGTGGTTTTTACCTTGATAAGCATAAGCTCGCGGTAAACGGCCTCGTCATCGTCAAGAAGCTCGATTTTTATCACTTCGACAAGCTTGGAAACCTGTTTTTTTATCTGGTCGATTATATACTCATCCCCTCTTACCACTACGGTAATACGGCTGACGTCCGTATCCTGAGTAACGCCCACCGACAGACTTTCTATATTGTAACCGCGCCGCGCGAACAGACTGCTTACGCGCCTTAATACGCCCGAATGGTTTTTGACGAGTATGGATAAAACGTATCTGTTGGTCATTTGTTCGGCCTCCGTGAAAATGCTGTGCCCGTTAAATCAGGAAACCCCCGATAAACAAAAAAAGCCTTGCCGCCTCGGGACGACCGACTTTTCTTAAATCCGCCGCGTTACCACCCGAATTGACCGATAACAAACTTCGGTCCTGCTCAGCAAGGGAACTCCTTATGACTTATAACGGTTGTCACCGTGCGAAACTACTTGCCTGAAGGTTGTTGTCCTTACGGCTTTCGCGCCGCCTGCTCGGGAATGAGATGGGATATTTCGCAGTAAGTACCGACTTGCACCCTTTTGCCGGCTCTCTGAAACTTAGCCTTACGAATTCCGCTGTTTCCGTCGTTGCATTTAACGATATATGTCGGTATTGTAACACAATAAATTTGGCTTGTCAACGCTTTTTTATAAAATTACGGCTTTTTTTGTGAAAAATACCGCTTCCCGCCATAAACAGGCAGTCGCGTTTCAGCCCTTAACCGCTGTTGTTTATATGAAATTTACAGCTTTAAAAAGCATTCCGACGGTTTTTATTGCCCTTTAAATTGATTGTCCGATTGTTCCCGAACAGTGTTTTTTTACGGTTTTTGACGTTTTTGGCGGGTTTTTGTCGAAATTTTAGGCTAAAATACCCGACGGCGAATATTATAAACGGTTTTTTCATATAAAAGTATTGACAAGCCGTGAAATAAGTGATATAATAAAGGTCCCGATAGTAACCTTTAGTTATTTATATCGCGGGACAGAGTAAGTCGGCAGCTTGCCGAGGCTCCTACGCAGCACGAGCGCAGCGAGTATAACCCGAAGCGCGACAGCGCAGACTCGTGCATCACTTCTAATCAGTTTATAACGCGGGACAGAGTAAGTCGGTAGCTTGCCGAGGCTCCTACGCAGCACGAGCGTAGCGAGTATAACCCGAAGCGTGACAGCGCAGGTTCGTGCATCACTTCTAATCAGTTTATAACGCGGGATAGAGCAGTTGGTAGCTCGTCGGGCTCATAACCCGAAGGTCGTGTGGTTCAAGTCCCACTCCCGCAACCAATAGCATAAAGGGCATTAAGCCCTTTGCGCGCCCGTAACAAAGACAGCTTGATGTAATATCAAGCTGTCTTTGTTTTTGCGTCGTTATTATGTTTTTCGCGCCGCAAGAAAAATTTCTGCGACAAAAATTCGGGATTAAAATTTTAAGGATTTTATTAAATAATTTCGCAATAAAACTTAATAAAAGCGCGACATAAAGCTTTAAGCCGTTGAAGGTTTATTTACGGCGTTATGCCGAAAACCTAGGAAAAGTTATATCTTTACGAAAAACGGGGCGCGGCTCAGCCCGCCAAACGCGTGCCGTCGTTGCCGTCTGCGGTTTTTTCAGATTCGGAAAGCAATTCACGGTTGCCGTCGGGCAAAGAGGCGTCGGAAGCGGAGGTTTCGGAAAGTTCCGCTTCGGAAATGGCTGCGGCGGTTTCTTCGGGCGAATCACCCGAAGCGGCGTCCGTAAGCGCTACTTCATCGAGGATTTCGGATTCTTCGCTGTCTGCGGCAAGGCGGAAATCCGCGTAACCTGCGGCCGCTTTCCTCATGATTTTACGGTAGCACACGAGATAAGTGATCAGGTGCGCCGCAGAAGTAAGAACCCAGCTGACGGGATAGGACACGTAAAGCACCCAAAGGAAGTGCCAGGTTTCGAAAACCGTAAAAACCCATACGATACGGAACACGCAGGCGCCCAGAAACGAAATAATCATGGGGACTATTGAATATCCCATGCCGCGAAGTACACCCACCAGCACTTCCATGACTCCGCAGGTGAAATACAGCGGAAGATCGACCTTAAGCCTTGTAATCGAATAGTTTATAACCTCGGGGTCGGGAGAATATAAAGACGAAAGAAATCGGGAAAGCAAAAGGAAAACGACTCCCAGCACCACGCCGACAACCGTGACCAAAAGCAGGCAATCCAGAAAAACGCGTTTTATTCTTTCATATTTTCTGGCGCCGTAGTTCTGTCCCGTAAAAGTTATGGCGGCGTTATAAAAAGCGTTCATCGAAATATAGACGAAGCCCTCGAGGTTACTGCCGGCAGAGTTACCTGCCATGACCGCCTTGCCGAAGCCGTTGACGGCGGACTGAATTATTACGTTGGAAAGCGAGAAAAGCGAGCTGTAAACTCCCGCAGGAAGTCCCACGCGCAGAATTTCGATAAATTCCTTGCCGTGAACGCGCAGTTTGCGGAAAGACATTTTGCAGTAATCCTTATCTTTTATCAGGCATATAACCACCAGAACTGCGGAAACTGCCTGGGAAATAACGGTTGCGACCGCGACGCCCGCAACGTCCATGTTAAGCACTATAACGAAAAACAGGTTTAATACCACGTTAATCACGCCCGCGATAATCAGAAAATACAGCGGACGCTTGGTGTCGCCCTTCGCCCTTAAAAGCGACGCGCCGAAATTGTACAGCACGGACGCGGGACTGCCGAGAAAATAAATTTCGAGATAAAGCGTAGCCTTATCTATAACCTCGGGGTCGGTTTTCATAAGCGTGAGAAAGGTTGCCGACATAAAATATCCGATAAGCGCCACGATAACGCCGCCGGCAACAGCCACGATGACGGACGTATGTACTATCTTACTCGCCTTTTCCCTGCTTTGCGCGCCGATAGCCCTTGCCATAACGACGTTTGCGCCCACCGCAAGCCCGATTGTGAGGTTGGTGATAAGATTGACCAGCGAGCCCGTAGACCCGACTCCGGCAAACGATTCGGTACCCGCGAACTGTCCCACAACAACGACGTCGGCGGCGTTGAACAATAGCTGCAGCACGCCCGAAAGAATAAGCGGAACGGAAAAAACAATCAGCTTCTTAAGAAGCGGACCGTTGATCATGTCTATATTTTTTTTGGTCGCAGACGCCATTGTCCTGTTATTCCTTAATTTTAGTTGTGCAAAAAAAGGGCACGATTAAAAGTTTAATTGCCGATTGTTTGAATATTATAATCCCAAAAGTATAAAAAATCAACAGAAAAACGTTACAAAATTAAGGTAATTTTTTTCACGGCTCTCTTTTTACGAACTCGCCGTAAACCGAAATAAGACGGCTTAACGAAAAAGCCGCGTTTGCAGGACTGGTGGAAGGCAATGCGGTGAATTTTATTTCGGGAAAAAATTTTTTAAGCGTAGCCGCGCTTTTCCCGCCGTTTGCCGCAATTTTTTCTATCGAAGGATAGCTTTTCAAAAGCCCGCGGATATCGTTGGGGGTTTCGTTTTTTATGTCCGCGTCCATGGACCCTTCCCTTTCGCAAAGCCCGATGCTGTCCCACAGCGCGACCTTAAGCTTTTTAAGCACTTGTTTTTTTATTTCGTAATCGGCGCTGTACTCCTCCTCCGCCAACGCGAACATCACCCGCCAGAATCTGTTTTGCGGGTGCGCGTAATACTGATTTTGCTGAAGCGACCTTAGGCTGGGCATACTTCCCAGGATAAGCACGCGGCTGTCGGGAAACGCGATATATGGAAAACAACGTAAAATCTTACTCAAACGTAAATTTGCCTCCGATACGCCTATTTTACACCTGAAAATAAAAATTGTAAAGCGTGCTTGAAAAAACTTAAAAAACGCTTTCCTTTATTTAATGAAAAGCGTCGGAATCGTTTTATATTTCTTTTTTTGCGTATTCCCCCTCTATGGTTTTATCGGAAGTCAGGGCAAAAAGCTTTATTTCAGGGTTCAGGAAATCAAGTATATAGAATAAGTATAGCCCTTGCGCGGGGACGGGATTTTACAAGGATAAACGCGCTCAGATATAAATATATCTTACTTTTCCTATGTTTTTTTGCGCCGGCAGGTCGTTTTGGGTCAGCACGTCCTTAAGCCGCCTTGCAACTCCGTCGCACGCGTCGTAAATTTTGACTTTACCGCCGAAATGAGCGTCTATAAGGTCTTTGACGTAATAGTAATGCGTGCAGCCCAAAACCACGCTTTCCACGTTGTCGCCGTCGTAAGGAGAAAAAATACCGTCCACGACGGGCTTGAGGTCTTTAAGCGAGGTAAAATTGTTTTCGATGTCGCGCGCAAGATTGGGCAAGGGAATGACGGTAACGCTTCCGTCGTCGTATTTTTCCTTAAGCCGCAAAAACTTTTCCTGCACTGCGGTACGGCAGGTGCAAAGCACCAGAATTTTACCCTCTTTGTGCGCGGCGGCGGCAGGCTTTAGGGGCGGCTCCACCCCCACGAAAGGCACGCCGAACTTTTCCCGAAGACGGGTTATTCCCACGTTGGTGGCGGTGTTGCACGCAACGACCACCGTTTTCGCCCCTTCTTTAATCAGCATTTCGCTTACCTTTTCGGCGCGCTTTTTTATGTAGCGGTTGCTGCGGTTGCCGTAAGGCGAATGACTGCGGTCGAAAACGTAAATATAATTTTCCCGCGGCAGAACTTTTCTTAATGCGGCAAGAATTTTCAGCCCGCCCACGCCGCTGTCGAATATTCCTATAGGTTGCTCGCTCATACCCTCATTATATTCGGAAACGGGCGCGCGCGTTCTAACAATAAAACAACTGCCGGCATTCCGATTTAATATGTTTTTTTAACGCGCCGTCGCCCACGCACGCGCAAACCGCGCACATGATTTTAACACTATCGGATTAAGCCGTTAACATAGCCGAGAAAAAAACGGATTCCGCATTTTTTCCCGACAAAGCGCATCGGCTTTTAGTGTTAATTTGTAACGGCAACGGCAAAGCTTAAAGGCTGTTTTTGTGTTAAATTTAATCGCCTTTACGGAAAAAACACAGCCTGAAGATTTACGGCAAATTAAATCCCGCCTGAGCGTAAGAAAACGATGAATTTTCCGTAAATCGACTAAGCCGGACTTTACCGTATATCACGTATAAACTTAATTGAAAAATATAAGCTTCAAATAAAACTTACCGTAAAACATAAAAATCCGTTAACAAAAACCGGTCTTGTCGGGATTATGCCTTACTTAGCGCGGCGTTAAGCGCGGACGCGATGATGAAAGCGCACTCTTCCACGATAAGGTCGATGTCTTTAGGCGTGACGATAAGCTCCGCCCCGTCGTCCACGGTGTTGCCTGCCGCCTCTTTAATCAGCGTGCGCGCGTAAACCACAAGCGGAACACCCACCGAAATTACGTTGCACCCCATGGATTCGCGGTCGATACGGAAACGGAAATTGCTTACTCCGCTTCCCGGGGTTATGCCCGCGTCGGAAATCTGGAATGCTGCGGCAAGACGCTCGCTGGCGGCGGCGCAAAGCGAATCCACCACCACTATATGGTCGGGGCGCACCCTTTCCGCCGCGCCCTTTACGATGTCGTAGCTTTCTATGCCCGTTACGCCCAGAACGTTGGGACACAACGTGCACACGCCTTTGCCGTCGGAGTTTTCGATGTTGCGCGTGACCCTGATGCGTTTTACGACGCTTGCGCCCAATGCGTCCGCGGTCATGCCGGGATTGCCCAGCCCCACAATCATGACTACGCGCGGCTTATCGATATAATCCTTGACGGCGGAAGTAAGCGCGGAAACAATTCGGTCGTAGTACTCGCGTTCGCCCTTGGCGACGGCGTCGCTTAACACCGTGGTGTATCTTCCGGCGGGTTTCCCGATTTTTTTGGAGGTTTCTTCGTCGATGTCGACGTCTGTACGGCTGACGTGTTCGTTAAGACGGGTGACTTTGCTTTTTATAAGTTCGGCGGCAAGGTCCGTCCTGTTTTGGGGATAAAATTGCTTCATAATAAAGAATATTGTGCCAAAACCGCCAAAATATACCGAAAAAAACTTGCTTTTAAAAATTATATGTGCTAAAATACTTTAGCTAAAGGTGACAAGCTTTGTTTTTTGTCGCCTTAAAATTATCGAATTTATACTGTAAGGAGAATTACCGTGCCTAATATCAAATCCGCGAAAAAGCGCGTACTCGTCAACGAAAAAAAGAATTCCGACAACAGGGTTCAGCTTACCCTGGTGAAAAACGCCGTTAAAAAAATTAACGCCGCCATCGATACCAACAATATAGAGGAAGCGGAAAGACTTCTTCCCGAAACCATGTCCGTGCTTGACAAAGCGGTTACCAAGGGCATCATGCACAAGAACACCGCCGCCAACAAAAAATCGGGGATTGCTAAACGCATCGCCGATATCAAGAGCGGTAAAAAGGCTGTCGTAATCAAAAAGGACAACAAGACCATCGCCGCCGAAAAGGCTAAAGCCGCTCAGGAAGCGCGCGAGGCCGCAAGACAGGAGCTTGCAAAGAAAAACGCGGAAAAGAAAGCCGCTTTGGAAGCCGCCAAGGAAGCGGAAAAGGCCGCAGCTAAAAAGACGACCAAAAAAGCCGCCGCAAAAAAAGAATCCAAGGACGAAGAGGCTAAGCCCGCAAAGAAAACTGCCAAAAAGGCCGCAAAAGAAGAATCCGCCGAATAATTCCTTTTCGGTATAATTTTTCTTGTATAGTAATTAAAACCGTTCCGCATCTTAACAAAGCGGAGCGGTTTTTTGCTTTTATAGAAAGTTTCGCGACCCCCTCCCTCCTTGCGCATTCTCTTAACTTGGTTATCAAGATTTTTTCCCAAATACTTTCTCTTTGCCGCTTTCCCTTAACAGGTTTTTTTACACGGCAGGTTTTTTGAGGTTTATAGACAGCACCCGAGCACTTCCCGTTTTTGCCGCTTTCCCTTTGCAAAGGGTTTTTAACAGTCTTTTTCTAATCGGTAAGGTTTTTTGCTTTTATAGAAAGTTTCGCGACCCCCTCCCTCCTTGCGCTTTCTCTTAACTGGGTTATCAGGATTTTTTCCCAAATACTTTCTCGTTGCCGCTTTCCCTTTGCAAGTTTTTTAAACGGTTGGTTTTTTGGGCTTTATAGACAGCACCCCAGCACTTCCCGTTTTTGCCGCTTTCCCTTTGCAAAGGGTTTTTGCTTTTATGAATTTCTTTTGCACCCTGCTTCCCCCCTTTACATAGGGTTACACGGCAGGATTTTAGGTTTTAAAATTTTTCCCCGTTGAAAATTCTTTTTGAATAAAAAAATCGATTTTAAATAACTGTGCTTTTTACGCTCTCTTTGATAATTAAAATAACGCCATCCCCCCCTGCTAAGACGGTTTAAAATGCTTTTAATCCTTATCGATATTTTTTCCGTACAGTGCTTTTAAAGTATCGTTATCCTTTTACTATAAACCGCCCCGTTGGTTTTTGCAAAGCGGTTTTTTAATTTGCATACACACCCGTATTTTTAACCGTTACGGTAGCGTTTCCCTTTTTTTCTGTTTCCGCAGGTATTCGGAGTTGCCGCCCCGTGCCGCAATAAAGCAGACGGAATGTTGACACCCGTAAAACAAATATGATACAATCATCGGGCAAAACGAATTTTAAGGAGGAAAAAATAATATGGCCACAGTTTGCGTAAAAGGCGTGGGAAAAATAAAAAAAGCCCCCGACACGGCGGAAATCAACGTGCGTATGGAGCGGTTTGACGCCGACTACGGAAAAAGCTCGGAAAAGTGCGCGCAAGCCACCGAAACGCTTAAAACGGCGTTAAAAGCCGCAGGGTTCAAGGAATCGGCGCTTAAAACGGCTTCGTTTTCCGTCAGCGCGAAATACGAAAACGTACCCGATAAAGGCGCATACAAAAGCGTGCTTACGGGCTTTAACTGCCTGCATATGCTTAAAATGCGTGTGCCGGCAAAAGGCGAAAGCGTGCAAAAAGCGCTGTCCGCAATTCTTTCCTCGGGCGCGGAATGCGGAATAAGCCTTGCTTACACTTTATCGGACAAAGAAAAAGCCGTCGACAAAATGCTGGCGGCGGCATACGTAGACGCGGAAAAGAAAGCGGAAGCCCTTATCTCAGCCGCGGGAAAAGCCAAAGGCTCGCTTGTTTCGATAACTGAAGGTTCCGTTTCGTCGGGGCTGTACTCGCGCACGGACGCAAACCTCAGCGTGTTTGCCGCCGCACGTTCGGTAAAAGCAGTGCCCGAATTCAACGCGGAAGACATCGAGGACAGCGTAACCGTTACCGCCGAGTGGGAAATAGTTTAAAGCGTAAAAAATATAGCGGCTTCTTTGTTTGACACGAAATTGTTTTTAGGATAAAATAATTTTATGGAGCAAAATAAAAAATCCAAATCGCATTTGGGCGGAAAGGTTACGCCGTCGGCAAGATTATATATAGGTCTGGGATTTGCAAGCGCAGTTGTCGCCGCCGTCATTTTAATTTCATGTTTCGCGGCGTATTTCATTGACGACGAAGCCGGTATCAGGACTTTCGGCACGTTGTTTTATGTGCTTGTGATTTTGATTGCGCTGTCGCTTACGCTTAGCATAAATCAGCTTTTAAGAGGCAAACACGCTCTTGCGGCTGCCTCGCTTGCGCTTGCGTCGGTATGCCTTGCGGTTACCGTAACCATGATTGTGCTTCAGTGCGTGTTTTTCGGCAAGTTTTTCCTTGTGCCCTTTACCCCGCTTCCCTGAATTAAGATTGCGCCTGAAAAAAATTTATAACTGTCTTGCCCCTTAAAGCACAAAAATAAACGCAATAAAAAAATCGGCCTCCGCTTAAAACGGAGACCGATTTTAATTACTTATTGGTTATCGGAAAAAGCACAGGGAATTATTCGATGGCGATGGTGCGCTTTTCGGGCAGTTTTTCCTTTTCTTTGGGGAAAGTAAGCGTCAGAACGCCGTTTTCAAACTTAGCCTTGACGTCCTTTTCGTCCACGTCGCCCACATAGTAAGTCCTTGAGCAGGATACGCTGCGCTCCTTGCGGATATATTTGTTGGCCTTGTCCTCTTCTTTCTCCGCTTTGCGCGCGCTGACCGATACGTAACCGTCCTCGAGATTAATGGCGATGTCCTCTTTGTTGTAGCCGGGCATCTCGATTTCCAGCGTGTAACCCTCGTCGTTTTCCTTGACGTCGGTTTTCATTACGCTGCTGTCAAGGTTGAAAAACATGGGCTTGAAAAAGTCGTCGAACGTCTCGTCAAACAAACTTACGGGATTATTCCTTCTTACAAGATAATTTTTCATGGTATTTTACCTCCGTTAAATCAATTTATTTTCAGCCAGATTGGCAAACGTGCTTTCCATGTGTTAGCACTCTTCCTCATTGACTGCTAATATTATAACTCTCTTTTTCGCGTTTGTCAATAGTTTTTAAAAAATTTTTTTGTTTTTTTTTCGGAACGAATTCAGTATGCCCCTTTTCCGCCGAATTTATATCCGATTGCGTTTAAAGCAAAGCAAAAAACCCCGCGCCGCGGTAAACGCGGAACGGAGTTTTGATTTTTTTGCCTGTTGTACGGGCACTTTATCGGGATTTTATTCTTTTCCGCCCAAAATGCTTGTTGTCCGTAGACGAAACAAAGTATTTAGACGCTTAAACCTTGGGCTTAATCATCACACGGTTAGCGGAGCTTATTAAAGGACAAGCGCGGCAAAAAGATTTTATGCGGGTTAAGAATTTTGACCGATAAACAAAATCGGTTTTACCTGGCCTTTCTGCGCTTTAAGCATAAGCCGACTTACCAAAAAGCGCTTACCTTACCTTTTCCACCGCCTCGAACAGTTTAAGCTCGGGGTACGCGCTTTCCATGTATTTTATCTGCGCTCCCGTGGCGATTACGCTTATCATAAGCACCTCGGGCTTACCGTTTTGACTTTCCACGTACGCTTTGCGCGCCGCCAAATCAAGCTTTACGTTTTTCCCGAAAAAGTTGAGATTTTCCAGAAGTTTCATTGCGGTTGCGTCTTTATCCTGCAAACCGAGAATTACGTTGATTATCTCGAGATTGTTGCCGTCGGCATAGCCGCCCGTAAGCGGATTGAGGAAAGTCTTTTTCTCCGCGTAAACCCCGATGACGATATCGTCCTCTTTGTCGGATGTCTTGTATCCCACGAAAGACACGACTTTGTTGCCGCCCTCGTCCACATATTTGTTCTTTATCTCCGAAACCGTGCGGACAGTATTGGCGGCAGGGTCAAGGAAGTAAAAAGCCGCGTAGTAAAGCGTGTCGTCTTCCTTATAAGACGAGTAAGTCTGAAGAAAATTGCCCACGCGGTAAATGCTGCCGCCGCCGAAAGCCGCAAGCTCCACGGGGGCGCCGCCCGATTTGGTGTTACCGGCAAGATACTTGTCGCCGCGGAAACCGAACTGCAAGATATAACGGGGCGTTTCGTCCGTTATGACCGCCTGATTTTTGTCGCTGTGGACGGTGGTATAATACATATAAGCCGAATATTTGCCGAAATTAAAGGTTCCGTCGCGTTTGACTTCTATGCCGATATCTGCGATTTTGGGCATCATCGCCGCCGCAGAATATTCCGCCGCCGCGTCAAGTTTGTTTGCCGCAGTATCGCCGTACGGCGAATAGCCGTTCATGCCCGCATTTACTAAAAGCAGCACGCTTAGCACCGCCGTAGCCAGCCCCAGCACGCAAACCGCAACTATTGCCGAAATCTTTT
>UQSP01000002.1 GCA_900543755.1 uncultured Eubacteriales bacterium | reverse complement strand
AAACGAATGAGCCAAAAAAAGATTTTCAAGAAGATGAAACAGCTCCGACAAATAAACGCCGCAAAGCAAAATTGCCGCTGCCAGAAAATACTTCAGACAGCCGCGTCTTTCTTCCGCATCGGGATTAATGCGGATAAAATGCTTTTTGGTTTTTTCCTCGGTTTCCGTCATAATCATATTATATCACGCTGGTTATTATATCACAATGATTTTTTTGAGACAAACTTTTTTAAGGCGTAATTAAAAATTTCACACAAGCCGTCAATACAGTAATCTTGCCGAAGCGGGAACGACTACCGCCGCGTCCTCACTGCCTTTAATAATAAAATTGCGATTTAGAAAATCCTTTTCGGGGATTATATATATACGCTTGTCTTTCCATATTGTCTCGCAATCGGACGAAAAATATTTACCCGTGAACATGGCATCCGCAAGTACGCTGTTGATGTGAACTATCGCCGTACCGTATTTATTATCCGCAAAAAGTCGTTTCAGCCCGGCTTTAATCTTTCGCGCGACATAGTCCACCGACTGGGCATGGGCGTCGCCGTTGCAGAAAGGGCACTTGTCGAGAAGAACTGTACTAAGCTCTCTTCCCACCTTTTTACGGGTAATTTCCACAAGTCCCAAAGCGGACATGCCTATTACGCGCGTTTTGGTGCGGTCGAAAACCATTTCCTTTTTCAGCTCCTCCACCACGGCGTTTTTATGCTCCTCCTCCGTCATATCGATAAAATCGACTACTATAATCCCGCCGATGTTTCTCAACCGAATCTGACGCGCAATTTCTTTCGCCGCGTCGAGATTAGCCTGAAATACGGTTTCTTCGTGATTGGTGCCGCGCGCGAACTGTGCCGTATTGACGTCTATTACGGTAAGTGCCTCCGTATAGTCGAATATGAGGTTAACGCCGCTTTTAAGTTTTACCCTGCGGTCGAGAAGTTTGTCCACCTCTCCCAGAATATTGAAGGCGTCGAACATATCGTACTGGCCTTCGTAATACCTTACTTTATCGTAAAACTTTATGTTGCGTTCCTTCATCGCCTGTGTCAGAGAACGCACGGTATCGGCATCGTTGCACACGATTGCCTCTATGTTTGACGACAGCATATCGCGTACTGTGCGGAAAATAAGGTCGCCGTCGCTGTAAACCATTTTAATGCCTTCCGCCTCGTTATATGCGGCGACAATTTTTTTCCACTGCAGAATCAGTCTTTTTACTTCGGTGGTAATTTCGTTTTTCTTTGCCTCGAGGCACGCTGTACGCGCGATGAAACCGCTTCCGTCGGGCTTGATTTTAGTAAGAAATTCCGTAAGTTTTTCCCTGATATCGGGGTCGGTAATCTTGTTTGAAACGCCCACGAAATCGAGATTCGGAAGAAATATAACGTATCTTCCCGGCAGAGTAACCGTCGTCGTCAGCCTTGCGCCCTTGGTGCCGATTTCCTCCTTGGTAGCCTGAACCATGACGTAATCGCCTTCTTTTACGTCCAGAAGCTTGGGCATGACGCCCGCCTCTCCCAATACGGTCTTATGTCCCAACGCTTCCTCAACGGACAGAAAACCGTTGCGCGCGCTGCCGAAATTGACAAACGCCGACTGCAGTCCCGTCAATACGTTTACGACTTTTCCTTTGTAAATATTGCCCGTAATATTCGACGCCTGCTTATATTCGACGTAGTGTTCCTTAAGTTTGCCGCTTTCAACCAGCGAAACGCTGGACATATAAGATTCGACGTCTACCAAAATCAAACCTGTTTTCACTTTTGCACCGACAAAAATTTATTTTACTCGGTTATTATATCATATTTTGTCGCTTAAAACAACGTTTTTGCGCATAAATGTTAATTTATATCGTTTTTTCTATGGATTTTTGCGTGTTTTTCCGCTTTTTTGATTTGAACATGCTACGATTACGTCCGACACGCTTCCGCCGTAAACTTCGGACGGAAGTCGCTCCAAATCGCACTCGGAAAAAATTCCCAACGGGCGGAAATCTGCGTCCACAACCAAAAATTCGGTATAATAATTGGAATTAAGCCACCTGAACAGCGTGCGCGAAGGTGCGTCTTTACGCAGCAGTATTCTTTGCGTGCGCATGCCCTTTTTTGCTTTTTTAGCGCGCACAGACAGCTGATACAGCCTTTGATAACGGCACCTGTTATCGGGTATTACGGTGGAAAGTATTATAAAAGCGGACATTGACGCGTAAGAAAGATTAGCGCCGAAAAAGCAGGAAGCGGCAAATAACGCCGCAAAAAGCACGCCTGCAGCATATCCGCAAATCCTGAGTTTTTTATATGCGGCAACCCGATTGTGCTTTCTTGACAGAAGTGCAAGCACAATTCTTCCGCCGTCAAGCGGATAAACGGGTAAAAGGTTAACCGCGGCGATAGACAAACAGGCATAAGCGAAATTTTCCGTAAAAAAGTAGGTTTTGGGCTCTATCCACCAAAGCGCGATGCAGAAAATAAGAAGTATTACGTTAAGAAGCGGACCCGCGGCGGCGATTAAACATTCGTCGCGCCAGTCGGCGTCCTCGAATTCTCCTATAAGCGCGGCTCCGTACGGCATAAGCCTGAATTCGTTTAAGACGTATCCTAATTTAGAAGCGCATCGGGCGTGGGCAAGTTCGTGCAGAAGAACAGCGGTAAAGTAAGATACAAACTGCCCGAAAAAGCCGAAAAACGTCATTAACAGCGCAAGAATGTAGACGAATATCGAAACGCGGATTTTCAAGGTCAGACTTCTTCCCCGTCGGACGCGAAATACTCGGCAATTTCGCTGTAACCGAGTTCCTCTTCCTCGCCCAACAAGTCATAACAAACAGCCCTTCTTACAAAATCTTCCGCTTTTTGGAAGACGGGCATTCCGCTCGCCTTTCCGCCAAACAACAGCGCCACTATTGCGCCCGCGCATACAATCCTTATAAAAAGCGAAAAAAAGTAACCGCGCGTTTTTACTTGCGGTTTGTCTTTTTTAACGCTGTCCACCACAACGTTTGCTTTTGCTATCCCGTCGTACTTACTCATTGTCGCCTCCGTTTAATTATATGAAATCAGCCGCCCCGATATGACGGAAGCGACTGAACTTAAAAAAAGGAGAATAAAGGTCTTTTTGGCTTACGGCGCGGACTTAAACCAGCATACGGCCGATATCGATAAGGCGGTCGGTCACCGCTTTTACCGTCAGTATATAATCACCGTTTTCAGTAATATCGATATATACTTTAAGGTCGTCCGCGTTGAGATACATATAATTTGTAAGAAGTTTGTACTGGTCGGACTTCAATACGCGCAGCATATTTTCGATTGCGGAAACTTTGTCCTCCATAACTACTTTCTTCAATCTTTGTCTTACGGGTGCGTTTGATTTGGCGGGCATAATAAAAAACTCCTTTTATAATTTCACACTATTTTGCGCATACGGCGTTTTATTCCGCCGAACAGTCCCCTGTATTTCCTTTGCGCGTCGTAAATCGCTCCGCCTCCGAAATGAATGTTTCGGCATAAAAGTTCCGTAGCGCGATAGCCGTCGCTGCGTTTCCTGCAAGGCTCCGAAAGAGAGCTTAAAGCATTTATTCCGTCGTCTTCGGGTACGACGCCCGCAACCGGCACGCCCAGCATTTCCGATACGTCCGCCGCGGTTATGGTTTCTCCCGAGTATTCTTTATCGCCGCGCACACGGTTTAATACGACGGAAATCTTTTTTATTTCGTAGCTTTTAATCAGCTTGATAACCTTATCGGCATCGCGTATGGCCGACAGATGCGGCGTGGTAACCACAAGCGCCTCGTCGGCGGAAGCCACCGCGCGGTGGAACCCGAGCTCTATACCCGCAGGACAGTCGATGATTACGTAATCGAAACGCGTTTTCAAAGACGCCGTCACCGCCCTTACGGACTGAGAGTCCACACGGCTTTTGTCGTAACTGTGCACCGACGGAAGCACGAATAACCCCGAAGCCTGAGTATCCTCGATAAGCGCCTGTTTTACCCGACAACGGTTTTCTATCACGTCCACGATGTCGTAAACCACTTTGTTTTCCACGCCCGTAAGAACGTCGAGATTGTTAAGTCCCATATCGGTGTCGACAAGCACTGTTTTCAGCCCCATAGACGCGAAAATTCTACCCATGTTTACGGTAAGAGTGGTCTTGCCCACTCCGCCTTTACCGGAAGTTACGACTATCGATCGCGCCATTGGTTGTGCCTCCTTTTCGCGTACTGCCTTTCAATTTTAACTCTTATAAACGGGAAAATTTTGACGAAAAAAACAAAAAAAGTACTGTTTTTGGAAAAATCCCGCCGCGCATAAACAAAAATACGTCAGCCGTATCCAAAATAAATACCGTAGTAAAAAGCAAAATCAGCTTGCCGAGGCGTAAACGGATTTATTCAAATTCAAAAAGAGATTATAAATGCCGAAAATATTTTTTTAGCTTTACTTAAAAGAGGTCTGGGACAAATTGCGGTGCAAAATTACTTTACAAAAAAAATCCGACGAAAAACAATCGTCGGACGCATAAAAGCTTTTTATTAATCTATTGTTTTAAGCCTTTTTTATAATGAAATATCAACAAAATCAGATAAATTACTGCTGGGCACGTATGGCGTTAAGCAATTCCTTGTTGCCGAGAAGTTTACCGGCACCCGAAATCGCGGTATATTCGGGGTCCTCGCCTATCGTTACGGGAATATTCAGGACTTCTTTGAGAACCTTGTCGAATCCGGGCATTCTGGACGCACCGCCCGCGGCGAAAAGTCCCATGCCGTGTATGCCCGAAGCAAGCTCCGGCGGGCAAAGATTGGTTATGCCTTCAACCGCCTCGGCTATACGCGCGTAATAAGGCAAAAGCGCCTCGTAAACGTCGGTAGCGTAAACGTTGAGCGACGAAGGCGTCATGGTATTTGTATTTATACCCTTTACCTCCATGGACGCTATGTCGTTGGGATAAAGACTGCCTATTTCCTCTTTTATTCTGCGCGCAGTGGCACCGCCCACTTTAAGGCCGTATTTGCCCACGAGAAAATCGATAAGCGCCTTGTCCATCATGTTGCCGCCCACGTTAACCGAACAACCCGAAATTGTGCCGCAAAGACTTATTATTGCGATTTCGGTCACTCCGCCGCCCACGTTGACGACAAGTCCGCCCTCTGCGGAAGTGACAGGCAAATCAAACCCGAGCGCCGTAACTATGACGTTGTCGACAAGCATTATTTCGTTTACGCCCGCGGCGCGCAAGACATCCTCGTATACTTTACGTTCGCCCACTGTAAGCCCTGTGGGAACGGCCAGAAGCGCACGGATGCGCGGGAATATTACGTAAGTGGGTAAAATCCTTTTGATAAATTCCTTCATTAAAACGACGCAGGCGTCCGCGTCAACGATGTAGCCGTCGCTGACAGGGCATACCACCGTGGTTTTTTCGGGAGCGCGGCCTTGCATCTGCACGGCTTTTACGCCCGCCGCAAGCAGTTTTTTGTTTTCGTTTTCGCCGATAAACGCTACAACTGTAGGCTCCCTCAGCACCACACCCGAACCCGAAAGGTAAATCGACGTAAACGAAGTGCCTATTTCAATTGCGATATCCATTACCGCCATTTAGAAAAATTCCTCCAGAGTTTCCTTAAGTAACTTCACGGGAAGACCGATGACATTATCCATGTCGCCCGTTATTTTCCTGACGATAGGTTTAATTCCGTCGTCCTGTATGCCGTATCCGCCCGCCTTATCGAAAGGCGCGCCGCTTGCGATGTATTTTTCAACAATCGCGTCGTCGTAAGGCAGAAATTCCACCTTTGTGATTTCCGAAGCCGTAACCGTTTTTCCTTTGCTTACTATTGCAATGCCCGTAATGACGTTATGCTCGATACCGCAAAGCAGTTTGAAAAAAGCGCGAGCTTCTTCCGCCGATACGGGTTTTCCGAGAATTCTGCCCCCCGCGACCACCACGGTATCGGCACCTATCACCGTGCCGCCGCAACGGTCAAAAACGCATTGCGCTTTTTTAAGCGCGAGTTTTTCGACAAACTCCTTTGGGTCGGAGGCAAAAACGTTTTCGTCTGCGCCTGAAGGAACGATTTTAACTTCCAGCCACGGTATTTTTTTAATCAGCTCGCGCCGTCTCGGAGACGCGCTTGCCAGTGTGACAATCATAAAATTTCCAGATTCTTTCTGTATGCGCGCGCAAATTCCGCCCCCGCAGCCATGGCGTCTTTTATTTCCAGCGAGGCGTCGCCCTCCACCTCCGTCTTCATAATTACGGAATCGCCCAAAACGTCGCAGTTAAGGGATTTTACCACCCCTGTCATGGAGCGGTCAAGGCTTTCGGCAATGCGCAGAATAACGCTTAAACGCATGACGGCGACAAGGTCTTCTTCCTTAAGAAGGTCCTTGTACTTATTCCATTCGGCAACGTTAAATTCGTCCTTTCGCGTCCCCTGCGCGACAAATGCCGCCAACACGAGGTCGCGGTGAGATACGCCGTAAAGATTGGAATTGATTATAAAGTAAAAGCTGTGACGGTATCTGTCGTAAAATTTAATGCGCGAGCCGCTGTCGTGCAAAAGCGCGGCAATGCGCAGTACTTTTACATATTGACGCGGCAGTTTGTGCAATACTCTTAACTGTTTATAAAGCTGTACGGAGAGGTTGCAAACCTGTTCGGCATGCGGAATATTGACTTCGTAATAACTCATTAAAGTATAAGCCGAATACCCCAGAACGTCGCTTAAAGGCTTTTCTATAGTGGAAGGAACGGCGTGATTGAACATTATACCTTCGCGAATACCCGCCCCCGAAACGATAACGTTTTCGAACGACGTGACGGAGAAAAAGCTTTTTACGGCCGCCAATGCTGCGACAAAAATATCCGCGCGGTCGGAATTAAGACCTTTTATTTTACTGCGCTTTTCGGGTTCCAGCACTTTTACCATGTCGTAAACGCTTTCCAAATCGTTTTTGGAAACGTTGAAGTTGTGAAGCATGTCCAACGGATAACGTTTGATACGCTTCACGATACGCGCAAGGTTCCTGAAAGACCCACCCACGCCCACAAACTGAACGTCGGGATCGATTTCCTTAAGCCAGCTTATCTTCTTAAGCTGCTCGAAAACATAGGTTTCGATTTGTTTTGCCTGCTCCTCGGGTTTAAGCGACGGATCGTTGAAAAGGTCGCTTAAAGTAATGGTGCCGAAAGGAAGATTTTCGCGGTTAAGAAGATTGCGACGATTATAGTGTATCAGCTGGAGGCTGCTGCCGCTTATGTCCATAATAACGGCTTTGGGTACGTCCAGTGAATTTATTACGCCGTGATATATGTGTATCGCCTCTTCTTCCTCGGTCAGTACTTTGAATTTAAAGCCGCAAACGGCGTTGATTTCCTCTATGAAACTGCGTTGATTTTTTGCCCGGCGAACTGCGTTGGTCGCAAAGGCATACACCTTGTCCACATTATAACTGTCGCAAAGTTTACGGAACATTTTAAGCGTTTTTACCGCTTGCGCCACGCGCGACGGCTTTAAAAAACCGTCTCTGTCCATGTCCTGTCCCAGTCTTACGCTTTCCTTAAGTTCGTCAAAAATGACAAAATGCCCGTTGGGCAAAATGTTTGCAAGCACAAGACGCGCCGTATTGCTTCCAAGGTCGATTACCGCAATTTTTTCCACGATGTTTCTCCGAAAATATAGTTATAGTTTAATATCCTGAATAAGTATAGCACAAAAAAACTTGCTTGTATAGACCATTTGAAAAAATAATTTAAATAATTTTTAACGCCTTTTTTTGGATATTTTGTACACAACGGCAAAATTTATCTTTATACTATTCAGATAAGCGGAAAAACCGCGCCGAACTATTTACTTTTTTTGTCCGTTATGATAAAATTATTTGCAGGGTGACGGAATCATGAAAAACAAAACTGCCGTTTTTACGGTATTGATTACGGGAATATTACTGATTGCCGCGGCATACGTTTCAGCTTTGCCGGCGTTTGCGCTGTCAAAGGACGCACTGTATTACGAATTTGACGGTATAACCGCCGTTTATGCGGACGGAAACGGTTATTGCGTTTCCGACGACAACGGTCTAACTTGTTTCGACGCGCAAAACAACCGCATTACCGTAATAAAAGATTTAAGCGGCGCCGACTCTCTTTGCGGCGGCGCCGGCACGATTGCGCTTAAAGGCGGCAAAGTTTATACATATTCCGCCGAAACGGGAGTCGTTACCTCCCTTATTGACGACGACAGCGTTTATATCGAACACATAGCAGTCGCGGAAGACGGAATTTACTGCGCCTACGGTGACAAAATCGCCAGATATTCCCTTGAAGGCACAAAGGACGCAGGCTTTACGCTTGACTGCGCGGGCGCGGTTGCCGGTATGACCGCTTTTCAAGGTAAAATTTACTACTCGGTTTTAAACGGCGCGCGCTGCGACATTTACGAGGCGAGCAAAAATGAAGCCGTTTACCAAAGCTTATCGTCTTTCGGTAAACTGGCCGCCACCTCAAACAATCTGTTTACCGTGGACAAATCGGGAAATCTTGCAATCGCCGACGACGAAGGTCTTACGCCCGTAACGGAAGCAAGATATATCGTCGCGCTTTTCGGTTACGGCGAAAATCTTTACTTTGCGACTGATTTGGGTGAGATTTTCCTGACAGATTCCTCCGGCAACGAAAAGCTTATTGCCGCATCGGAAAGTGCGGAAGACGGATTCTATTCCCACCCCCGTTACGCCGCGGCGCGAATGGGCAATATGTACGTATGCGATTATCTGAACGACAGGATAGTCGTGACAGACTCCGAAGGCGTAACTTCATATTTTGCGATTAAACGACCCGTTTGGGTATGCGTCAACAACGGCGGCAACGTAATAGTTGCGCACGGGGGCAAAAAAATCACCGTTTTTGCTTCCGGCAACTTTGATTCCGTAATTGCCGAATATTCTCTCGAGCAAAACGTCGACGCTGTTTTCACCGATAATACCGACACGCTTTACGCATTGGCGGGAAATACTCTTTACGCCCTTGAAGGTGGCGCGTTCTCTCTTAAAGCAAGCGACGTCGAAAGCGCGTGCTTTTCCGTGGGCGGCGAAGAATACTACTACTCGCAAGGAAGCAAAGTTTATAAAAAAGACGGTACGGAAATTTTTGACGCTGCGGACGAAATAATTTCGATGTGCACCGACTCGGCAGGCAATTTTTTCATGGCGGTAAAACGGGCGGAAGGCTCGGCGGTGATAAAACGCTCGGCGACGGGCGAAACAAGCGAGATTAAATCCGATTGCGGAAGCGAAAACATTGCGTTAAGCATTTCCCTTTCGTCGGCGGGCGACGCGAAATACGGCGACCTTATCGTAACCGACTGCGGACTGAACACGGTTACCGTTTTATCCTCTTCCGAATGCGGCGTAATCGTAAACGCGGACATCCCCCAGGTAAAGCCTTACGACGAGCAAAATTTAATAAGGCTGATTAAAGCGGACTGCCATGTATATTCCTCTTTGACTGAATCCGAAACAGTATATTCTCTCGACGTGGGCGATGCGATAATGACGGCGAAATACGACCTTGCCGAAAACGCCAACTTCAGTTACGTGTGCGTAGAAGACGTAATTACCAAAAAACTCGTTTGCGGATTCGTGTTCAAATCCTGCATAGGTGACGCGACGGAATATATCGCCCCTCCCGCGTCAAAGGGAACGGTATATTCGGAAGGAAAAAATTTATACTCTCTTCCCTCTCTCAATGCGGAAAAAACTAGGGAAAATCTGCCTAAAGACACTATGGTTTCGCTATTAAACTTTGCCGATTACGTCTCGGCGGGAACAAGATGGTACTTTGCGGAACTTGAAGACGGAACGCGCGGTTATATTCCCGCAAGCGCGGTTTCGGTAAGAAATTTCATTCCCGACGGCATACGCCCGCAATATAACGCGGTTATAAAATCCTATAACGGTTCGGTCGGTGCAAAGGTTTACGCTTTAACCGACGGCAATTACGAGGAAATAGAAAATTCGTTCTTGCTTACGGGGACTAAAATCGAGGTCGTGGGCGCATTCGACACTTCGGAAAAATACACGGAAATCAAATACTTCGACGAACGTTTAGGCACCTGTACTTGTTATGTTGAAACGGTTTATATAGATTACAACAATATTTCCGTGGTACAAATCATCGCGATTGTGCTGGCGGCGGTAACGTTTATCCTGCTGGTAATATTGGTTGTAAGGCTGTATATGCGTAACAGAAAGCTTTAAAACCGATTGTTCTTACACCCCGATAAAAGAATTTGAAATTAACGCAAGGACAGCCGTAATTTGTTATAAACAAACTGATACTTAAAAAAAACGCATCCATAATTAAGGGTGCGTTTTATATGTTGACTATTTATTCGTCCTCTTCGTCCTTGTCGTCAAGAGTGAAAGCGGACTCGGTAAGGCAACGGTCGAACATTATTTTGCCTACGGACAATTCGTAAGCGGTACGGATTTCCATGGTGTCGTCGGGAAGCTTTTTATTGTACTTACGGCTTTGGATTCTGCCGCTGATGACGATGTTCTGTCCGACCTGAACGTTTTTCACGAAACGCGCGTTTCTGCCCCAGGCGATACACGGTATGTAGTCGGATTTGTTGTAACCGCGGTTGACCGCAAGAAGAAGGTCGCAGATTTCGCGGTTAAAAGGCGTGGTTCTGTATACGGGCGGCTTGCAGATGTAACCGTTAAGCTCCGCAACGTTGGGATTTTGTTCCTGCTCGTCATAATTCAGAAAGTCGCGCACAAACACCGTCAGCATCAGTTTACTGTGCTCGTTTTCCAATTTGTTGTAACTGCGGAACTGACCGCTTAAAGCGATTTTACTACCCTTAGCAAGGGTTACGCCGGGCATAAGACGCTCCGATACGGTTACGGGTAAGACGTCGGTCTGACCGCTTAAACGCGGTACGGCAATGTAGAATTCATAAAATCCTTCGCCGTACAGCTCGTGCGAGTAGACGGGTTCTTCCTCCACTTCGCCCATGAGAAACACTTTGTTGTTCTTCAAGAAATTTTCGTTCATCTTTTTATCCTTCCGAAAGTATTTGTTTTCCCGTGTGATCGACTGTAAAATTATCCCTGTAAATAAGCTCGCCGATCGTCACGAAAGAATAACCTTTGTTCTTTAACCCCTCGATGATGAGTGGCAGTGCCGAGACGGTATTTTCGCCGTCGTTGTGCATTAAAATTATGCTGCCGTTTTTAGTCTTGTTGATAACTTTGGCAGCCATTTCCTCCGCGCCCACGCCTTTCCAGTCAAGACTGTCTACGTCCCACTGCACGGTGTAAAGCCCGCATTCTTCCGCCGTTTCTATAAGCGCGTCGTTATACTCGCCGAAAGGCGCACGGAATAAGTCCGGCTTTTTACCTGTTACCGACTCGATAATCGAAGACGAGGTTTCCAGCTCCAGTTTAATGCTGTTTTTGTCAAGCTTTGACATATGTTGATGCGTATTGGAATGAGTGCCTATTTCCACCCGGCCGCTGTCGGAAAGCTTTTTAAGCGTTTCGGCATACTTCTCCGCCCAGAACCCCACAACGAAATAGTTTGCTTTTACGTCGTAACGCTCAAGCGTTTCAAGTATGGACTGAGTTTTATCGGCGCCCCAGCTTGCGTCAAAGGACAGCGCGACTTTTTTATCGGGCGTGTCGACGCAGTATATCGGCAGCTTGCGCGTGGTTTTTTCGGCATAAACGGCATACGCGCCCGTCATTCCCACTGCAAGCAGCCCGCACACAAGCAATACAAGTGCCAATATGGCCGCAGCCAGACTTTTTTTCTTCAAAAGCAGAAACTTCATCCCGAATACACTCCGATTATATAATAATTGCCGCGGCGAATTTTGTCGAATTTTAAGAAATTATGACTGATTTTGTCAAAGCGTCGCAAACGGCTTTCGGTTATAAAGGCAAAGCCGTCGATTACACTCCGCGGCACTATTAAGAGTATTCCTTAAAGCCGCGACATAGAACGTTTTTACGGGAAAAACCGGACGAATTTTCTTTTCGCCCGGTAAATGTTGATGTTTTTGTTCTGTAAAAGTCCGTAAAAGTAAGTCAGTAAATTTTTCAGCCTTGGATTTCGCTGCGGTTTTCGTAAGCTTTTTGCGCAAGTTTGTAGTAATCTTTAAAGCTTGCCACGGACGCGCCGGTATCCACCCCGCCCAGGACGAAATTGCCCCGGTCGTTTTTAGCCGCGTCGTCCGCCTTGTACCCGACGCCTTTGCTCTTTACGAACGCGCTTATCGCTTCCATATTCGCGATGTAACCTTTACCGTAGCCGCCCGCCTGCCAATATCCGTTTTGCGTTTTGAAAAAGCGTTTGCTTTTATCCGTGGTCTGTCCTTCCGAAAGCGGCAAGTAAGTTACGTCGTACTTATCTCCGTTTTCCTTCAGGATATAATAGTTGCCCTGTTGCATGCAATTCCAATAATACTCGGCGTTATCGCCGTTTTTTATCCAGTCGGCAAACTGAGTTCCGTCATCTAAAGCGTAAACGCCCGCGTTGTCGGAATAAAAAATTCTGTCGCCGAACTGCACTTTTTTCGCGTAATAGCTGACTGCCGAGTTTACGGTAACCTCCTGCCAGTCCGCGTTTTCTGTTTCACCTGAAATTACGCTTTTATCAGACCAGTCGTTTATTAAAGCAAGCTCGTCAAACGAAACCGAATCTATTTTGCTGCCCGTGGTGGTCATTTCCACTTTACAAAGAGAACTTGAGTTGTATACCATACCGTAAGCTTTACCTTTACGCACGGTGGTATCCTCCTCTCCGCAGGCAAAAAACGAAATCAGTATGATTAAGGCAAGCGCCGCCGCCATAACGCTTTTTAATATCTTTTTCATGATTTATTGCTCCTTTCCTGTTGAGGATATCAATAAATGTATTGTTCGCTATTTAATCGGCGTTTATCCGCGAACAGGAAAAAATTTCCTTGCGATTGTTTAATGCTTAACGCGACCCGAAGCCGTCAAAAAAGCGCAAAAGCGTCCTTTATGCGGAAATTCAGCTGAATACCTATGACGGTATTGAATTTTAAACAAAAAAAGCAACCGTCGTTTTGCCGATTGCTTTCAGAAATTTTTATTTTGGATTTTGTTTTAATTCCTCTTTCGTTTTTTAACCTTGTCTTGTTTAATCAAACGCGCCGACCTTATTTGTTTGCCGCGGCGGACGCTTTAGGGTCGTATTCCGCGATAAGAGGACGCTCTTTGGGGAAAGGCAGGATACATTTTCTGGGGCAAACGTCCATACAGTTACCGCATTTTATGCACTTGTCGTAATCTATCACCGCAAGGTTGTTGCTTAACTTTATCGCCTGAGTGGGACAGTTCTTTTCGCAACGGCCGCACGCGATGCAGCCTTTTTCGCACACGCCCATGACTTCTTTGCCGCGGCACAGATTGGAGCACGCGACATATACCACCGCGTCGGTGGGGATTCGGCCTATTATATGCTTCGGACAAGTGGAAACGCAGGCGCCGCAACTGGTGCAATGCGCGTAATCCACCTTTGCGACGGCGCGGTCCTTGGAAACCGAAATGGCGTTGTATTTACAAGCCGCAACGCAGCTGCCCAGCCCCATACACCCCATCTCACACGCCTTGTTGCCGCCTGCAAGTATTTCCGCGGACACACAGTCGCCGTAGCCCTGGTAATCGTACTTGTTTTTGCAGGCGTTTCCGCCGTTGCAATGCACGACGGCGACGGTTTTTTTGGATTGCTCGAGAGTGAGATTGAGTATTCTGGCGATGTTTTCCTTGCCCTGTTTGGAAGTCGCGTTACACTTAGCCAAAGTGGTTTCGCCCTTAACAAGCGCTTCGGCAAAGGCGTCGCATCCGGGATATCCGCAGCCGCCGCAGTTGGCGCCCGAAAGGTGCCGCTTTACGTCGTCGATACGCGCGTCGCGCTCCACCGTCATTTTAGTGCCGAGGTATGCCAGGAAAAACGCAAGGACGCCCGCGACGCAGGCGATGATTATTGCGGGAAGCACGAATTTCACGAAGACTCCCGCAGATAAAATTCCGTCAATACAGATTAAATTAAAAATCATATTTATCCGCCTCCGTCAGAACGTAAGTCCGCCAAGGCCCGAAAAAGCCATTGCCATTATGCCCGCCGTAATAAGCGCGATGGGCAAGCCCTTGAAAAATTTGGGTATGCGCGAAATTTCCATTCTTTCGCGTATTCCGCCCATCACGAGCAGCGCCAAGGTAAACCCTAAACCCACGGAAATCGAATGGACTACCGTAGTCAGAATATCGTAACCGTAACTTATAACGTTATTGGCGGTGCCTAAAACCGCGCAGTTGGTAGTGATAAGCGCAAGATACACGCCCAAAGAGTTGTAAAGCGAGGGCGAAACTTTTTTAAGCACTATATCGAGAAGCTGTACGAGGACGGCTATTATCAGAATAAAGACAATCGTCTGCAAATAAACGTAGTCAAGCGGTACCAGCACGAAATAGTACAGAAGATAGCACACAAGCGAGGATATCACGAGGACGAACGTAACCGCAAGGCCCATTCCCAGCCCGGAATCCAGCTTTTTGCTTACGCCCAGAAACGGACAAATGCCCAACGACTGGACGAGTACTATGTTATTGGTGATTATGCCCGAAATAACGACGCTGAGTAATAATGTAAGAGTCATTTGTCTTCACCTCCGGTTTCGAAAAGCACGCGGCGCTTATGCCCTTCGGTTTTATACAGCACGAAGTTGAAAAGCGCCATAAGCAGTCCGAATACGATAAATCCGCCTGCGGTTGCCTGAAAAATCGTAAGACCGATTGCGGCAAGACCCTGGCGTATAGCGCCCATAAGCACCAGCGAAAGCGTAAACCCGAGTCCCATGGACACGCCGTCTATTACGGATGAAAGGACGTCGTTTTTGCTTGCAAAAGCCTCTGCTCTTCCCAGGATAATACAGTTTACCACGATAAGCGGTATAAACGCGCCTATACTGGCGTTAAGGTCGGGAAGAAATTTAGCCACAAACAACTGAACTATCGTGACGAACGTCGCAATAATCACTATATAAGCCGGAAGGCGGACTTTGTCGGGTATGATTTTTCTCAGCAGCGAAATAAACAGGTTGCTGCAGATAAGCACGAATGCGGTTGCAAGTCCCAATCCTATACCGTTGGAAATCGTATCGGATTTGGCTATCGTGGGACAGGTACCCAGCACCAGCACGAAAACGGGGTTGTTTATGATTCCGCCCAGCGCCGTCTCCTTAAGTTCTTTTTTATTAATCATACATTACCTCCGATGAGCTCTGCCGCCATTTTATTGGAAATGGTTACCGAATCCGCCACCGTCTGTATCGAGAACGTCGCACCCGTACCCGTCGCGATGTCGGAGCCCGTAATGAACCCGTCTTTACCCACGAGGTTTTCAAACCCGTCGTATTTACCGGCTATTTTGGAGTCCCAGAAAGACTGGTTCTGAGAATAGCATATCGTCTTCATGATTTTTCCCGATTTGTCGTAAGAGGTAAGCATTACCACTTCCCCGTAAGAACACTCTGCACGCGCTTGTACGATGTAGCACCCTGCGTTGTCGCCCTTTGTCGCGCGGAATGCCGCCAGAACGTAAGTGGTAGGCGTTCCGAACTCGGAATTGACTTTTTCGATGGTGTCGTCCGCGCTTAAAATTTCGAAGTAATTTATAGCGTCGGAGTCGTCGGGCTGACCCGTGGGGCAAACGACGTAAAGCTGTTTAGCCATTGCCTCGTCAAGCTTAGCCTCGTATTTAAGGTACTCGTTGGCGACGGCAAGCAAGCCCACGCAGACGAAGGCTATGGCGAAAAGCACGACGACGGACATAAGAGTGTCTTTTGCCGTTTTTTTCATTTCGTTTCCTCCTTTGCCGCTGCGCTTTTTTCGGATTTGATCTTTTTGGGTTTTTCGGGACGGACGTAACCGAAGGGTTTGGGATAAATAAACTTATCTATAAGCGGGACAAAGCAGTTCATGATAAGTATTGCAAAGCTGACGCCCTCGGGGTACGCGGCAAACACGCGGATAAGGACCGTGATAAGCGCGATGCCGAAGCAGTAAATACAGTTGCCTGTAAACGTGTTGGGCGAAGTGGCGTAATCCGTTGCCATGAATACGGCGCCGAATATAAGTCCGCCAGAAAGCACGTGCGCCAGCATATTTTCGAAAAGCTTTCCGCCCGAAAGGCCGCTTTTGACAAGCCCGTCGAATAACAACGCAAACACAGCCGCCCAGCCTATTATCATAAGCGGCACGCGGAAATCTATTACCCGTCTTACGGACAGATATACATACCCCAGAAGAATTGCTATTACGCAGGTTTCGCCTACCGCGGCGGAGCCTACGTTGCCGATAAACAGGTTATAAAGCACTGCTTTGTCGGTTTGCTTTGCGCCGCTGAGCCAAGTGGCGCCCGTAGACGCCTGAATACCCAGCCCTATCGTCTGAGAGGCAACGAAGGCGGTGGAAAACGTAATGAACAGAAACACGCGGGCGGTAAGCGCGGGGTTTGCAAAGTTCCTGCCTATTCCGCCGAAAAGCTGTTTTACCAGCACTATGGCGACCAGACTGCCCAAAAGACAGACGAGAATCGTATCGAAACTGAAAAGAATTTTGCCCGAAGCCGAATAGACGTTCATGCCCCAGACGTCCATGGCGGCGGGAAGATTAAGCGCTAAAAGCACTGCCGTTACGAAACAGGAAAGGTCCCACACGGAAGAGTTTTTGAGTTCCTCTTTGTTCCATGCCTTTTTTACTGTCATTCCGTAAAGCAATTCAAAGCCCATGCAGCCTATCGCGCAGGCGACTATGTTTATAAGCACGTGATAACCGAAAAAGTAAACCGACGCCACGACGACGGGCGCAAGCGCTATCAGCACGTCCGCCATGATGCCGCGGGTGGAATTGTTCTTTTTTGTGACGTGCGGGGACGACGATACGGTAAAATTACTCATGGTTTTATTTCCTCCCCTTAAGCTGTTTTTTTGCAAGTCTGAACGACTGCACAAGCGTGCGCTTTGCGGGACAGATGAAAGTACAGCAGCCGCACTCGATGCAGTTTGACAGTCCGTATTTTACGGCGGTATCGAGATCGCCCGCGCGCGAATACAAATCCATATACATTGGCATCAGGCGCATGGGGCATACGCTTGCGCATTTTGCGCAGTTAATGCAGGGCGAAGGTTTACCCGTAAACGCCTCCTCGTCGGTCATCAGCAAAAGACAGCTTGTGGTCTTTGTGCACGCAATCGTGCCGCCCGATACCGCGACGCCCATCATGGGACCGCCGTTTATCATCTTGACGACGTTAGCCCCTTCTTTAATCCCGCCCAAGAACTCTATTACATCGTTATACAGCGTGCCGTTAGCCACCCACAGATTGGCGGGATTGGCTATGCCCTTGCCCGTAACGGTCATTATTCTTTTATAAAGAGGAATACCTTCCCTGACTGCGTAATGCGTGCTCAGCGCGGAGTGAACGTTGGAAACAACCACGCCCACGGCATTGGGAAGCGCGCCCAAAGGCACTTTTCTGCCCGTGACCGAATAGATAAGCTGTTTCTCCGCGCCCTGCGGATATTTAGTCTTAAGAACGTGAATTATTACGTCCGAATAGCCCTTTTCGGATAAGAAAGCGTTAAGATGCTCGACGACGGGCATTTTATTGTCCTCGATGCCGATATGCACCTCGCTTAATCCCAAAGCTTTGTAAAGCAGTTTGGCGCCCGAAACGAATTCTTCGGTGTAATCAGTCATGATACGCGCGTCGCAGGTAATGTAAGGCTCGCACTCCGCGGCGTTTATGATAAGCGTATCCACGGGCTTGTTGCTTTTCATCTTGACGCCCGACGGAAAGCCCGCGCCGCCCATGCCCACTATGCCCGCCATGGTAATCCTGTTGATTATCTGTTCAGCCGTGGGGTCGGATAAAGGCTCCAACCGCGTTTCGGTATACTTTTTGTCGTTTTCAATGACTATGTGCTCACATTTACCGGACGGAGTGGGACGTAATTCCACCCCCTTTACGACTCCGGAAACGGGAGAGTAAACGTTTGCGCTGATGACGCCGTCCGCCTGAGCGATAAGCTCGCCCATTTTTACTTCGCTGCCCGCCGCCACCACGGCTTTTGCGGGCTTACCGATGTGCTGAGTCAAAGATACGTAGACGGTATCGGGACAAGGCATGACGGAAACGGCTTTGTCTTCCGTCAGTTCCTTCATCTCGTCGGGATGAACTCCGCCTCTGAATAGGTTTTGCAAGGCATTTCCTCCGTAATAAAATTAAATTGAAGCGTTCTTCGGTTGCGATAAAACCGTAAACGTTAAAGAGCGACGCGGCCTTAACGAATTAAACGCGCGACGCGCCGACTTGTTAATTTTAGCACAACAGGCAAAATTTGTAAACAATATAAAAGTACTAATCCTGTCGATTTTCGCTTAATTCGCCCCTGCTTTCCTTTGATTTCTTTCCGTCTTTAAGCTTTTTCTTTTTAACTAAAACAATAATTGCGGAAACAAGCTGATAAACTCCCAGGCACATCAAAAATATTCCGAAATACATTCCCAGCGCATCGCCTTCGACGTGCTTGCTTAAAAGCGACGCAAGTACGCTTGCCGTTACCGCCGGTAAAGCGGTAATAAGCACGAAACGAAACTCTACAAGCTTATTTTTGATGTGTATGATAAGTGCAACTGCGGACATGGGTATAAAGGCAATCAGATTAACCGCCTGCGCAAGATGCTGGTCCGTTGCGGTAAACAAGGTCAGAAGCGGTATAAGCAAGGTTCCGCCGCCCATGCCCATTCCGCCTATCAGTCCGCCCGCGATACCTATTATTATAAATATCAGAATTCTGAAAAACATAAAATCCGGCTCCGTCAGAAAAAAGTAAGTTTTACGCCCACGCCTATCATGATAAGCGAAAACGCAACCGCCACTATGCCCGTGGGCAGTTTTTTAAGCAGCAGCGCACCCGCCGCGCCGCCCGCGACGCAGCCGCCCGATACCGACAGCACGCTTGTCCAGTCGAAATAACCGTTTATTATATAGGTAATCGCGCTTGCAATGCTTATGGGTAAGATTATCGCAATTGCGGTGGCGTGAGACTTTTTAACGGGACATTTCATGGCTTTTTCAAGCAGCGGCACCAGCAACATTCCGCCCCCTCCGCCGAAAAAGCCGTTTACGAATCCGACTGCACCCGAAAAAACCACCACCATAACTTTTTTAAGCAACTTTTTCATACGATAATAGTTTTACCAAAAATTACACAAAATACCATCGCGCCCCGAATAATGAGCATAATGCTTAAACAGTACGATGAAATTTCGATTTTTTTTGACTTAATCAAGGTAAAACGATTGCAAAAAATCGTGTGTTTTGATATAATTATACAATGCTATGAGTATATAATCCGCGGATTGTGTGCTTTTAAGACTTCACTTCACAAATAACTTAAAAGGTGTAAAAAATGAAACAGGCTATTTCAATAAGAAAATGCTTTACCGTAATCGTCGCTTTGCTTATCGCTTTCGCGCTTGTCTTTACTTCGCAGGCGATTGCGTCGCGCTCCGCTCTTGCCGAAGAAACCGACTACTCGGGCTGGCATGAGGCGCTTACCATTACCAACTCGCAATTTGCCGAAACGGGCAGCGGCGACATCCCCACCCCCACCAACTGGACGGGTGCGGCCATAGGCAATTCTCCCGCAACGTCGGTGAAAAGCGGAGTTATGAACCTTTCGACTTACGGAAGCAATAAGGATAAATATTTCCTCGACCAGTACGACGAATATAAAAACGCTCAGCCCGATTCTCCTTTCGGCAAGGGCGACTCCTCTTCCGACTCGGGTTACTATCAGGACACTAACAGAAACGTACTTCTGATAAACGCAAACGGTACGCCCACGGCTTACGGTTACACCTCCGCAAGCTTTACGCTGGCGCCCAACAGCTATTATGCGATTACCGCATGGGTTAAAACGGGCAGCATCGGCGCAAACGGCGGCGCGGCTATTCTTGTCAACGGACTTGACGAAAACCCCGTAGGCTTTACTGCCATAAACACCGAAAGCCTTACCGCTACCGACGCAAAACTTCTCGGTTGGTTTGACTACACTATCTATATAGAAACCTCTTCTTTCCTCTCCTCTTCCGCGACATTGAGTCTGCAGCTGGGCTACAACGAAGTGGGCGGACTTAATACCAAAGGTTACGCGATGTTCGACAACATCACGGCGACTCAGCTTTCGTCCAAAATGTTTTACGAGCAGACCGCCGGCTTATCTTCCGAAGACGGTTCCAGAAAGAAAGTCTACAGTTTTAACGAAAGCGAATACCTTCCCGGCGGCGATTTCTCCGTGGACGGCGAGTTCGGTACGATAGTCGGCAGCGGTTATGCTTCAAAGCAATTTATAGACGCTTCCAAAGGTCTTCCTTCCGAAAACAATCTCGGACTTGAAAAAACTCTTTACGCACCCACTGAATACTCCGACGGCGCAAATAAGGTTTTCGCCGTTTCCACTTACAACAAATCCACAGGTAAATTCGGCTCCGCTTACGCCGGAATCGAATCCAACGAGTTCACGCTTGACAGATACGCTTACTACAGAATAAGCGCATGGTACAACAGCGAAAGCGTTGAGGGCGGCGACGGCGTTGCCGCAACGCTTAAATACAAGAGCGTTAAAAATACGGGCGAATTCACTTCCAACGTCACTTCTTCGCTGTCGCTCAGCGCGGAAAACAAAAACCATAACGGCTGGAACGAGCTGTCTGTTTACGTTAAGGGCTCGGACTTCAGCGACTATACCGCTAAACTTGAATTAAGCCTCGGCACGAAGGACAACCCTTCTCAGGGCATCGCACTTTTCGACGACGTTAAAATCCAGCGCATTTCTCCCGCGGAATACAACGACAACAACAGCGCGGGAAATAAAGCCGTTACCATCGATACCGCAACCGACTCTTCGGGTATCAACAACGGCTGGTTCAACACCGTAGGCACTTATGAGGAGCTTGAATACGTTGTTAACGGCGACGGAAGCAAAACTTTGAAAAATCCTCTTACTCCCGCAAACTGGACGATGAATACCACTTCTTCGGTGGGCACCGCGGGCTACTCCCAGACGGAAGTGGAAACCACGGACGCGGTTTACGGACTTGTGCCCGTCGAGGAAATGGGCAACTTCCCCGCGCTTACCAAAACCTGGGGCAACGTGCTTAAAATGTCCTCTGCCGAAAGCACCGCTTTCTGCTACTCGAGCGAAGATTTTACCGTTGCGACCGACAGCTACAACACAGTTGCAGTTACACTTTATGCCGATAACTTAAGCGGTTACGGTGCAAACCTGGTGCTTAAAAAAGGCGGCAAAGTGGTTGCCACGATAGAAAAAATCACCAAGTCCGGCACTTATACTTTCTATGTCAAGGGCGGTTCCGCCGACTCGACAATGAAACTCGAGTTGTGGCTGGGACTTAACGATCGCGTCAATAACGAAACCAAACTCGCCGCGGGTACAGTTTACTTTACCGGCATTGAGTTTAAAACCGATTCTACTCAGGAAGTATTCGACGCGAAAGCCGCGGATTACAAAGTCAACCGCGACATACCCGCGGTAAGAGAAGGCATTTCCTACGCCGCCGTCTCTTTGGGCGCCGAGGACCTTACCCTTTTCGACACTTACGACACCTCTGCCGTCAAATACCCCTACAACTGGACAATCTCGAAAGGTACGGGCAAAGTAATTTACGGTATCACCGAACAAACCGACAAAAACGGCTCCTATTACGCGATGATGCTGCAGAACGTAGAGGCCACTTATTCCGAACTTACTTTGGATAACTCCTTCACGCTCAGCGCAGACTCCTACTACAAACTTACCGTTGCGGTAAAAGCGGATATCCCCGACGAATATCTTGAAAACGAAAAAGCGGTAGGCGCATTCGTGAAACTGACGAACGGCGACTTTAAGTTCGAATTCAAAGACACCTCCGTCACCACCGACAGCATTACCGATAACGAAGTTTACCGCACTTATACCTTCTATATAAAGGCTCCCGCTTCCGAAACAACCGCTTCGATTGTTCTTGGTCTTGGAGGAAAAGATAAAAGCAATCAGGCAATCGCCGGTAAAGTTTATCTCAAGGATATCGTGCTTGAAGACATTTCCAACATCGATTACGACGAAATGGTAGCCGACCTTGCCGACGACGAAAATCTTATTGACGACTGCACCATGCGCGCCGACCTTTCCACGACCGACGCCGCTGACGACAATACCGAAGACGATACCACCGACGACAACATCGACGATGAAACCGCAACCGACACCAACGTCAATAACGGCGGCGGACTTGAGTGGTGGCTTATCCCCTCTATCCTGCTTGTAGTCGCGGTAGTCATTGCCATTGTAGGCTCCTTCATCAGAAAGCGCATAGAGTCCAGACCCAAGAAAATAAACGTATCCAAACAGTCTTCTTACGACAGACGTTTCGTTAAAACCGACGACGTTACCGAAACCGATACCGACAAAACCAACGCTGACGTAAAGGATACTTTCGAAAGCTTCGACGATACCGTAACCGAAATCGATTCCAAGAATATAACCGAAACCGCAAAAACGGAAACCGCGGAAGAAACGAAAGTTGCGGATGAGACGCAAGACGTCGTAGAAGAAAAGACTGCCGAAACCGCGGAAGAAAGCGAAAAGCCCGCCGAAGAAAAAGCAGACGAAACCGCTGCCGCCGATGAAAGCGAAAAGGCCGAACCCAAAGCGGAAGAAAAGAAAAAGGACATTAAACCCGCAGACAGTTTCGTGGACGATTTCGAAGACTGATAACACGCGGCCGAATTGTAAAAAACACTGATAAAAAAGCAACCCTTAAATCGGGCTGCTTTTTTTATTATCGTACAGTAAATATTTTTGTAACTTTTACCGCGGTAATTGCCGCTACGTAAAAAAGAAATAAATTTTGTTTTACGGAACAGCCGACTTTTACGTTAATATTTTTAAAAAATTAACGGCTTTCGGCGGCGTTTTCTCTTATAATAGCGATTTTTAACTTTTGGCAAATTGACTTATATAAAGCCCTTACGCTAAGTTTACTATGACAAACTCAAATCATTCCGCCGTTTACGGGTATATCCGCGCCCGCAATATAAAGTTTTTCACGCGTAAGAAGTTCGATTACATCGGCGACCTCTTCCGCCTTTCCGACACGTCCGAGCGCAACGCCCGATAAAAAATCTTCCACCTCTTGTGCGGATAAGGCGGAGTTCATGGCGGTATCTATAAATCCCGGTGAAACGCTGTTTACTATTACGCCGGACGGGGCAAGCTCCGCATTCAAAGCTTTTGTAAATCCTATTACGCCGGCTTTTGACATGGAATACAAGGTTTCAGTTGACGCTCCCCTCTCTCCCCATACGGACGCAACGTTTATAATTCTTCCGAACCCGTTGGATACCATATCGGGAGAAAACAGCCTGCACATATTGAAAACCGAGCGGAGATTAACATTTAAAACCCGTTCATAGTCGGCGGGCGTGCAGTCGCACAGTATTTTACTTAACGATATCCCCGCGTTGTTTACGAGCGTATCTATAAATCCGAAATACGCGCGACATTCCTCATACAAACGCGCTGCCTCGCCGTAATCGGACACGTCCGCTTTGACGGCAATACAGTTTACGCCGCGGCTTTGTAAAGAAGCGACAAGTTCCGTCGCTTCCTTTTCCGACGTGTTGTAATTTATCGCCAACGAAAATCCGCAGTCGGCAAGTTTTTCTGTAACCGCTTTTCCTATTCCGCGCGCAGCGCCTGTCACGAGCGCAGTTCTTCTTCGTTCCATCAGTAATTGTCAGGCAGGTCGTTTTCAAACAAAACCGCCTTTTCTCCTTTTATGGTTTTAAGTATTTCCGTTACTTCCTCGAGCGACCTGACTTTATATACGAAATCAGGGATCATGCCTCCGTATAATGCGCCCGACAAAAGAGCGTCTGAGTTAGGCCCCAGGAATATCGCGTAATCGCAATGTTCTGCGGCAAACTCGCCAAGCTCCTTATTCGCGGCAAACTGTCTTTCGCCAAGCTCCACAAGTCCGGGCGTCACGATAACGCGCACCCGAGGCGCAAACCGCGACAACGCTATAAGCGCGTTTTTGGCTCCGCTTTCGTTGCCGTTGTAAGCGTCGTCGATGATAACGTCGTTTCCATTATATAACAATTCAAGCCGATGCGCAACAGGTTTAAGCGCGGCGGCGGCTTTTTTTATGTCTTGGGTACTGACGCCCAAAGCAAACGCCGTAAGCGCGCATTGCGTTATTGCCGAAGGAATATGGTCGCCTATAAGCCGCGTAACAAGTCTTAACTTTTTACCGCCCAATAAAACCGTAAACTCCGTCCCTTCCGCCGTGTAACGGACCTCGCCGTAACAAGCGTCGAATTGCGAGAAGTACGTTGTTTCTTTTTCTTGCTGTCCGGACTTCTCCGCACTGTTTGCCATAGCGGATTTCTTTTTTTTGACGCGTTCTTCCGCGTCGCTTTTTTTGTAGCTTTCTATCGCGGCTTCGTCCCTGCCCGAAATCAGACGGCGGCACTTACAGCGCTTGTAAAGGGTCACGCAGCCCTCGTTGTCGCCGTTGAAAACCGCAAGCCCGTCGGGAGGCAGCGCCTCGACAAGTTCGTTTTTCGCGTTCAGCAGTTTTTCGTAAGAACCGAAAGTTTCAAGGTGCTGGTTACCTATCGCCGTAATCATCGCGTAAGCGGGTTTTACGATTTGGCTAAGTTCTTTGATGTCGCCCGTGTATCGCGCGCCCATTTCGGCAATAAAAGCCGTATCGTCGTCAAGAAGCTCGTTGTTGACGGTTTTGGCAATTCCCATGGGAGTATTGTAATTACCCGGCGTTATGCAAACCGAGTACTTCGGGGTTAAAAAATCCTTAAGTATGTTTTTCGCCGTAGTTTTACCGTAACTTCCGGTTATTCCTATTTTAATAAGGTCGGTCGAATTCCGTAATTTTTCCGCCGCTGAACTTACAAAGCGCGCGTTTCTTTTTTTCTCGAAAGGAGTTACAAGAAAATGCGAAATAAAAAATGCCGCCGCGCCCGAGGGCAAAGGCGCCAATATGAAATACGGAGGATAAAATATCACAACAGGCAAAGTAAACATGACCGTGATTAAAGCAAACGAAGCGGCGAAGCGGCGCAATCTTGCGGAAATCACGATTTTCACTTTTGCTTTTTTATAAGAAAAGAAAGCCACTCCTGCCGCAAAAAATATAAAAGGCAGAATAAACCAGTAAAAAGCAACCGAAGCGAATACAGCGTAAACCGTGGCCGCAACCGCGAACAATACGGTAAGAACGGTAAGAAAAGGTATAAAATACAGTATTTTTTTGCGTTTTACCGCCGTGAAAAGTTCCTTCAGACGATATGCGGAAAGCTGGTACAAAAGTATAACGTCGTAATAGTAAAAAGGGGCGATTAAACCGCACAAAACCGAAGCGAATACAGCGTAAACCGTCATAAATCAGTCCTCCTTGAAAAACTCGGTCACAACGGCGTTGAATTTTAACGTATCCTCCAAAAAGCAGAAGTGTCCGCAGTTTTCAAATACGACAAGACCGCTATCCGGTATGTGCTTTTTCATTTTTTTTGCCATTCTGACGGGCGTATCGCGGTCTTTACCTCCCCAGATTAGCAACGTCGGACATTTTATTTTATCGAGATAATCGTCAAGAAAAGTGTTTACCACGGACGTAAACACTCTTTTCATGGCGGGAGAAAGCGCTTTATAGTCCGCCGAACCCGCATTGTTATCCGCTATTTTCAACTTGCGCTTAAGCTTATACAGCGTCACTTTAAAGTGATATTTAAATCCGCGGCGCGGCTTAAGGCCTGCGGCGTCGGTAAGCACAAGACGGTTTATTTTACCCTCTGCAGCCAGAATTAAAGCCACCCTGCCGCCGAAGCTGTGCGCGATGACGTCAGGTTTTTTAAGCTCCAGTTTTTCGATCAGGTTTTGGGTGAGTTTTGCGTAGTCGAATATTGTAAACGTTTCGGGCGGCGTAAAACTTTGACCGTGGCCCGGGAAATCTATTGCGGTTACGTCGCGCCCTGAATTTGCGAAACAATCGAAAATACGGCGCATCGTAGAAGCGCCGCAACCCCAGCCGTGCAGTAAAAGCACGGGCGTACCTTTCCCTTTTTTTCTTTCGTAAAAAACGTTTTGTCCGTTTATTTCGACAAACATTTTTTACCCCGTTTTGTTTTTAGTCCGTTTCGAGCGACATGACAATCGCGGTTTCTTCGCCGTAATAGCGCGGTCTTGAATAAACTGTTCTGAACCCCGATTTTTCGTATAACGCTATGGCGGCGGCATTAGAGGCGTTAACTTCCAGAAACAGCCTTTTTGCGTTGCGTTTTACCGCCTCGTCCATGACGGCTGAAATCAGATTTTTGCCTATTCCCTTTCTTCTGTAATCCTTTCTGACCGCGACGTTACAAACGTTTCCTTCGTCAAGGCACCAGCTTACGCCGATATAGCCCACCGTTTCGCCGCCTATTTCCGCTTTATAAAAGTCGTAAAGCGGATTAGTAAGCGAATCGGCAATGTCCTTTTCGCTCCAAGGGCATTCGATACACTCCGATTCAAGCCTTGCTATTGACTGAGCGTCCGAAACCGCAGCCTTGACTATTTTAATGTTGCTTACGTCACTCACCTTTCTCGCGCTCCGCCTGCGACTTTAAAAGATAGAAAGGCTCGACTTCGCCGTACGAAAGCAGTTTCCCCGCCGAAAATGCGGTTTCAACCGCTTTTTGCAATGATTTTTCGGGGTGGTCCGTGCCTGCCGACGGAAAATGCGGCGCGCTTGCTTCGTCCGCAATCAGCGCAAAAGGCCGGTTTAACGTTGCAAGATAGTTTTGTGCCTCCCCGTAAGTAAACATTGCGGGCGCAATAACCTCCGAACCCTCTGACGAATAAGCCGCCAGATAGCAGTTATCCGCATAGGCGTGAACCGCGCAAACCGTGCAATCGGCGGAGTCGCTTATATCATTATATGCAAGTTTTTCAAGCGAGGTTACAGCAACGATACGTTTATTTAAAACACATGCAAACGTCTTTACCGTAACGACGCCCAGCCTTATGCCCGTAAACGAACCGGGTCCCGTGACGCACGCGAAAAAATCCATATCATTCAGCTTTGCCCCCGAAAAAGCCAGCATTTCGTCTATAAGCGGCAAAAGAGTTTCCGACGTGGTCTTATGCTCGTTAACCGTGCGAAAATCGCTTTTGCCCGAAAAACACAAAAGCACGCATACTTTTTCGCCCGAAGTGTCAATCGCAAGATAATTCATGTTTAACCTCAGAACTCTATATGTTTAACCTTGTCCGATGAGGAGCGGCGATACATGACGGCTTTATTGCCTATCGCGCACACGGGAGCGGCGTTAAGCTCGGCGCACAGTTTTTCAAGGACCTCCTCCGCGCTTAATTCGCATGATTTTAAAACGCTTATTTTGATAAGTTCGCGTTTTTCCAAAGCGTCGTTTAATCCTTTGACGAGATTTTCGCCCAGGTTGTCTTTCCCGACTTGAAAAATCGGCTCGATATTGCTTGCCAAAGAGCGCAGAAACGCGCGTTGTTTACTTGTCAATGATTTCAATCTCCCTTTTCCCGTCGCCGAGATAATTTATCCTTACCGTTATTGCGCTGCACGGGTCGAATGCGCCGCGGATATTTTCCGCCCACTCTATACAGCAAACGGTATTACTTTCCCCGAAGTACTCGGTAAGCCCCGCCTCATACGCCTCAAGCGCGCTTTTAAGTCTGTAAACGTCCATATGGACAAGGTTTAGCCTGCCTTGGTACTCGTTCATCAACGTAAAAGTAGGGCTTGTGACTTCTTCGTCGATGTCAAGCCCTTTTGCGATACCTTTTACAAAAACCGTTTTGCCTGCGCCCAGTCTGCCGTCAAGCAAAATAATTTCACCGCCCTTCAATGAGGACGCAAATTTTTCGGCAAAAGATAACGTAGTTTCTTCGCCGTCGGATAAGAATTTCATGTCAATATTATACTACAACCGCGCTTTGTTGGCAAGCGGTAAGAGCGACATTAATTCCCCTGTTTAACGTTGCCGCCGTCCGCATTACTCGAGCCGTTTTGTTCGGCATCGGGATTTTGGGAATTTGCGTCGTTTGCGTTTTCGGACCGGGAATGATTTTCGTTTACGTTTTCAGATTTAACTTTATCTTTGAAAATGACGTCGAACAGCCTTTTAAGCTGCTTGTAAAGCAAGAAAGTAACTATGGCGCAAATGAAACCGCGCAACAGATTAAACGGAAGCACGGCGCCCAAAAGGTAATAAAAATAAAAACTTTCGCGAGTGACCGAGGGAAATACAAGCGCGACAAGTCCCATTATGTTGTCAAAGCCCATATACCAGGAGTAGAAAGGTATAAGCAGAACTCTGTTTATGATTATCGCCACTACCGTAGTGGAAAAAATACCTGCCAGAAGAGAAATGACTGCGCCTTGAAGCGTGCGGCGGTATTTATATATAAACGACGCCGTAAGCACGAAAGCAAGTCCTATTATAAGGTCGCCAAGCTCGCCCACGCAAGCAGTGTGGGAAAACGGAAGCTTTAAAAGCGTCCTGAGAATTATTACTATCGCGCCCGAAAGAGGCCCCATCATAAATCCCGTAAGCAGCGCGGGCATATCCGAAAACTGGAGTTCCAGAAACTGCGGGAAAATGGGCAGCGGCAGCTTTACAAACATATAGAGCACGAAAGAAAGTGCGGTAAACACGGCAATTCTCGTGATGTTTTTTGCCGAAAAGTAAGCTTTTGTCATAAAAAAATACGCCTCCTTGCAAATATGCTTAAGGGGCGTCAAATGCGTTTAAGGCGTGATGAAAAAAGCCTTATTCAGTTTCAACTTATACTATCCGGACTGTACCGTCGGTCCGGGATTCTCACCCGGTCGGGAATCGGAAAAACCGATTCTTAGCAGACTTGACGCCTTTTAATGCGCACACTGCCGGTGGGGAATTCCACCCCGCCCCTAAGTTGCAATGATATTATAGTACCGTTTTATCGTGTATGTCAAGAAAATAAATACGGTTTTTTAAACTGGATTTATTTATTGCTGAACGGATTCATTTTCCTCGTTTCCGTAATCAGCCTGCGCAGCGTTTTCTTTATCCTCTTTCAAAGGAAGTGCCTTTTCCGGCGCGTTTCCCTTTCCGCCGAGGCGAGTGATTTTAAAAAGCCAAGGCACTAATAAAGACGCTGCCAAAGCTGTGAGAAAATACCTTACGAAATGATATAAGACCGCCTGGGTTTGCGGTATGACAAGCTTTAGTCCCTCTTTGAAAGCAAGCGTAATTGCAAGACCCGCAACAATTTTGACAATCTGCAAATACCATTTGGTTTTAACGTCGAGTTTAACGTAACGTTTTTCGAGAAAATAGCCTAAAGCAACCGCCGAATATCCCCCAAGGACGTTTTGTACGTTGCCGGTATAAGCCGCGTTGCCCGTAAACACGATTACAAGCAAAATTACTATGCAAAGCGGAAACACGCCCAGAACCGCATACTCCTCTTTGTCGCCGAGAAGCTCGAACAGCATGGAAAACAGAAGCGCAAAACCTATACCCAAAGCAAGTCCCACAATTACGTCGCTTAAAAAATGCTGACCTAAATACAGCCTTGAAAAAGCCACCAATACCGAAGCCGCCGCAACGGATATTATAAGAGGAAGTTTACGATACTTATAAGAAAGCTGAGTGGAAAGATTTGCCGCCGAGTGAGAATGTCCGCTTGGAAACGAATAGCCGCTTGTCTTCTCTCCCACCGAAACGATTCCGTCGAAGGTATAGGGCCTGGGACGCGCGACTAGCGACTTAAGTCCCTCGATACAGCTTGCGCCCAGAAGATAGACGTTTATAAGTTTAAAGCCGAAACGCTTGTCGAAACACCAGTACAAAAGCACGGCGACGAAGATAAAAAACAGCTCGTCGCCCGCCTGAGTGAACACAAGGAAAAAAGCGTCCAAAAAGGCGTTACGCACGGATTGTATATGTTGTATTATGCTTACTTCCATACTTGCGTCCCCTCACCCGATTAGTTCAGTCGATAAACTTTTTAATGTTGTCGCCCTCTGCCCAAAGACGTTCGATATCGTAAAACTCGCGAAGTTCCTTGTAAAAGACGTGCACGATAACCGAACCGTAATCGAGCGCAATCCATTTCTGGTCAACGTCGCGGTGAAGCGGCTCTATTCCCTTTTTGGAAAGCTCCTCCTCCACGAAATCGGCAAGCGCTTTTACCGCGGTGGTGGAAAAAGCGGAGGCTATAACGAAGTAATCGGCAATGATAGTTTTTCCTTCAAGGTTTACCGTCACGACGTCCTTGCCTTTTTTAGAGTCCAGAAGCGCGGCAATCGCGTCCGACAGTCCGCCGGGAGCGTTAAGATCGAATTTATTTAAATCAACGTTTGTCATATTTTCTCCTTATGGCTTTTTAAATATTCGTATGCGTCGATTGTGGCAGGCGCCACTTCCTGTCCCGATGCACGCAAAAAAGCTATGGTATTTTCGTATATGAGTTTTATTCCTTTATCGATATCGTCGTAAACCGCCTGTCTTATGCGGTCAAGTCCGTCGAAGTCGCGACCCTCTTCGATATAATCTGCCGCAAATACTATTTTTTGCAAAAGAGTCATGTTTCTGCCGCCCGTGCAGTGGGTGGAAATGGCCGCTATCACCTCGTCGCATTCGTTGAAAACCTTTTTTGCGACCGCCGCGCCCGTAAGCTGATGAACGCACGGAGCGGGCAACGCCTGCATTTGAGGAGTGAATTCTATTCCTTCTTTGTCAAGGTCTTCTCGCGTAAGGTATTTTGCAATATCGTGAAGAAGCGCCGCGCGTATAGTCTTTTCAGTGTCGGCGCCGTTAAGCTTTGCCAGCAGTATAGCAGCTTTTGCGGTACGGTAAACGTGGTCAATCCGGCTCTTTTTAAGATTAAATCTCGGATAAGCGGAAACGATGTAATCGTAATCGCGGTAAAGCGCGTTTTCCTCGATATAATCGGCAACGGTATCGGGCACGACTTCACGTTCTTTGCCGAAAGCTACGGCGACTTTCAAGAGAGAACTTGACCCCTCCTCGCCTTTAAAGGGGGCGACGGTGACGTTAAGAATTTTGCGGGCGGCAATAAGTTCAGCTTCTTTAACGGGGAAAAACGGTCTTTCCACAACGTAAAATTCTACCGTTTCTTTAAGAATGTCGGTGCGCGCCCATTTATTGAGCGAGCCCAGTCCGTCGCTGCCGATGACGAAATAAAGCTGCGTTCCTTCCTCTTTAAAACGCTGAGCGGTCATGTAGGAATAGCTTGTCCCTTTTGCCGCGATTTCGCAGTCGGAAACTTCGACGTTTGGAAAAGGCGCAAAAATATCGCGCAAAAGCTTTATTCTTTGAGCGCCGTCCAGCTCCGCCCCCGCTTTTTTGAACGGGGAAATATATGCGGGAACGACTATTACGCGGTCGAAGCGGCGGCTTAACTGTACCCCCAGAGCATAATGAGCGTTGGTCGGGGGGTCGAAACTGCCGCCGAAAATGGCTGTCTTACGCATATCACTCCACAAACTCGAACTCTATGTCGAGTACTCTTACCGTGTCGCCGTCTTTCGCGCCCGCACGGCGAAGCGCCTTTATTACGCCCTCTTCCTTCAGCTTTTTCTGGAACCAGTTAAAGCTGTCGTAACTGTCAAGCACTACGTTTCTCGCAAGCTCCTCCATAAGGCCGCCCGATACGTCGAAGCCGCCGTCGTCATCGCGCGTTACGGTAAAGCCCGTGGTGTCACGCGCCTCGTACTCGAAAGGTTCGTATTCCAGCTTTGAAACGGGAGGAAGCTTTTCAAGTTTTTCGTAAACGGCTTTAATAAGTTCGTCGATTCCGAAACGGGTTGCCGCGCTTATAACGTGCGTTTCTTTTCTCACCGACTTTTTAAAGCGCTTGATTTCCTCGTCGGAGGGCAGTATGTCCGCTTTGTTAAGCGCGACTATCTGCGGAAGCGACGCAAGCCGCTTGTCGTAATTTTTAAGCTCGGCATTGATTTTTTTGTAATCTTCCACGGGGTCGCGGCCTTCGCTGCCAGATATGTCCACGACGTGCACTATCAATCGCGTGCGGTCGACGTGACGCAAAAACTCCGACCCGAGTCCCACCCCTTCGCTTGCGCCGTCTATAAGTCCCGGAATGTCGGCAACCACAAAGGAATTATCGTAGTATTTTACTACCCCGAGGTTTGGGGAAAGCGTGGTGAAATGGTAATTGGCTATTTTGGGTTTAGCGGAAGAAATGACGGACAAAAGCGTGGATTTACCCACGTTGGGATAGCCCACAAGCCCCACGTCCGCAATGGTCTTAAGCTCCAGCGTTACAGCGTGTTCGTCGCACTTTTCGCCCACTTGCGAAAAACGCGGAGCCTGACGGCGCGATGACTTGAAACGCGCGTTGCCCTTGCCGCCGTAGCCGCCTTTAAGCACCGTGAAACACGAATTTTCGTCGAACATATCGGCAATAATACTGCCCGTTTCGGCATCGCGGATTACCGTGCCGCGCGGAACGTTTATTACAAGGTCTTTGGCGTTTTTGCCGTGACAGAAGCGGCTGCTTCCGTTTTCGCCGTTTTGCGCGCGGAAATGCTGCTCGTATTTAAAATCGGTAAGCGACGAAAGACGAGGGTCAACTTTGAAAATAACGTCGCCGCCCTTACCGCCGTCGCCGCCGTCGGGACCGCCGTCGGGCACATACTTTTCGGTATAAAAAGACGTGCAGCCGTTGCCGCCGTTACCCGCTTTTATATAAATTTTAGCTTTATCGACAAACAAAAACTCACTTACTCCTGATATAAATTAATTATTGCCGTTTTTAAGCCCTAATCTTTCCAAGATGGCTTTGGCGGCTTTTCTTCCCGCGCCCATGGCGAGAATTACGGTTGCGGCTCCCGTCACGGCGTCGCCGCCGGCATAGATGCCGTCTACGGAAGTCATCATGTTTTCGTCCACTACAAGTATGCCCTTTTTTGCCGTTTGCAATTTATCGAAACTGTCTTTTATAAGCGGATTGGGGCTGGTGCCCAAAGCTACGATAACCATATCCGCGTCTATGTAAAACTCACTGCCCTTGACTTCAACGGGGGAACGGCGTCCGCTTGCGTCGGGCTCGCCCAGTTCCATTTTAATGCATTTGATGCGGTTAACCCAGCCGTTTTCGCCCTCGAAACAGACGGGATTGGACAAAAGCACGAACTTTATCCCCTCCTGTTCGGCGTGGCGGATTTCCTCTTTTCTCGCGGGCATTTCCTCTCTGCCCCTGCGGTAAACGATGCTTACGGATTCCGCGCCCATGCGTAACGCCGTGCGCGCCGCGTCCATTGCGACGTTACCTGCGCCCACCACGACCACATTCTTCCCGTGCATGACGGGGGTAGCCGAATTGTCGTCGTATGCGCGCATAAGATTGACTCGAGTAAGATATTCGTTGGCGGAAAGCACGCCGTTCAGGTTTTCGCCCGGGATTCCCATAAACATCGGAAGTCCCGCGCCGCTTCCTATGAAAATGGCGTCGTTTTCCGCCTGAAGTTCCTCAATCGTGACGGTTTTGCCGACTACGGTGTTAAGCTCGAATTTTACGCCCAGCTCTTTAAGCTTGTCCACTTCCGAACCCACGAGTTTTTTGGGAAGTCTGAACTCGGGTATGCCGTACACAAGCACGCCGCCCGTTTTATGAAACGCCTCGTAAACCGTGACGTCCACGCCCGCCGCCGCAAGCTGAGCCGCACAGGTAAGTCCTGCGGGACCGCTGCCCACTATCGCCGCGCGTTTACCCGTCTTTTCGATTTTATGACTGCGCGGAGGCAAGGACAGCATGAAGTCGCCCACAAATCTTTCCACTCCGCCGATGGATACCGCGCCGTCTATACGCGCGCGAATACAGTTTTTTTCGCACTGTTCTTCCTGCGGACATACTCTGCCGCAAACGGAAGGAAGACTGTTTGTGGATTTAATGACGTCGCCCGCTTCTTCGAACTTTCCGTCCTTGACAAGCGCGAGAAATTCGGGGATTCTTACGCCCACGGGGCATCCTTTCATACACGGTGCGTTTTTGCAGTTCAAGCATCTCGACGCCTCGTCGCGGGCGAGAGCCGCGTCAAAGCCCAATGCGACCTCTTCGAAATTATGCGCCCTTACTTCGGGTGCCTGCTCGGGAATACTGTTACGGTTTTTCTTTTCAATAGCCATGATTATCTTTTTTCTCCGGTAAGTCTGCAAACGTGTTCCTTTTCCTGCTCGCGATAGGCGGAAAGCCTTTGCATCGCTTCCTGCCAATCGATTTCGTGTCCGTCGAATTCCGGTCCGTCTACGCAGGCGTAGCGGGTTTTTCCGCCCACCGTAATCCTGCATCCGCCGCACATTCCCGTGCCGTCCACCATAATGGGGTTCATACTGACTACGGTTTTAACATTGTAAGTCAACGTAAGCGCGGACACGGCGCGCATCATGGGCATGGGGCCCACCGCCATGACGCAATCTATACCGCCTTTATCGAGAAGGTCTTTGAGTACGTCGGTGACGAAGCCTTTAACGCCGTAACTGCCGTCGTCCGTTGCGATAAACAGATTTTTTGCCGCCGCGCGGAATTCGTCCTCGTACATGATAAGCTCTTTATTCCTGGCGCCTACTATTACGGTTGCGGGATTGCCCGACGCGAAAAGGTGCTTTGCCTGAGGATAAATGACGGCACTGCCGATTCCTCCGCCCACAAGCACGATGTTTTTATACTCGGTCAAATCCGTGGGTTTACCAAGCGGTCCCACAAAATCGGCGATATACCCGCCCTCGGGTACGGCGGCAAGTTTCATTGTCGAATAGCCTACTTCCTGCACCAGAATAGTGACGGTCCCCGCCTGCTTGTCGTAATCGCATATCGTAAAGGGGATGCGCTCGCCCTCCTCGTCCACGCGGAGAATGATAAACTGCCCGGGATGAGCGTGTTTTGCAACCGCAGGCGCTTCCACGACGTATTCGTTCACTTTGGGCGCAAGAGTGCGCTTTTTCAGAATTTTGTTCATTTTTCGACCTCGTTTTTATTCTTAAAGTAATTGCAATATTCCTTAAGGCGGCAATCCGCGCAATCGGGTTGGCGCGATTTACACCTGTATCTGCCGTGAAATATCAGTAAATGGTGCACTCTGTTGCGCATGCCTTCGGGCACGGCTTTCATAAGATCCTTTTCTACGTCGAAAGGCGTTTTGCCGTCCGAAAGGTTAAGCCTGTGCGCGGTGCGGAAAACGTGGGTGTCGACGGCTATTCCGTCCCCGCCGTATCCCACCGAAAAAACCACGTTGGCGGTTTTGCGCCCCACTCCCGGAAGCGAGAGCAATCCGTCGAAAGTATCGGGGACTTTACCGCCGTAATCTTTGACGATGGCGTTTGCGGCTGCGATAATGTTTTTGGCTTTGTTGTGGTAAAAGCCGCAACTGTAAATCAGTTTTTCAAGCTCCTCTTGCGGCGCGGAAGCAAAGTCGCGGGGTGAAGAATACTTTTCAAAAAGCGCGGGAGTTATCTGATTTACGCGTTTGTCGGTGCACTGCGCGCTTAAAATAACCGCGACGAGAAGCTCGAACGTTGTGGAATAATTAAGTTCGCAATGCGCGTTAGGAAAATCTTTTTCAAGCAGTGCAAATATTTTTTCTGCGTCCGTCAATTTCATTCGTTCCTGAAAAAAACAATTCGGCAAACCTTTTTGAAAGTTTACCGAATTATTATAGCATACGGCTATTGCGTTTGTCACTTATTTTTATCGAAATAACGTTATTTCAGGCTATTTTTCCTCATTTACGGAGTTTTCGTCCTTTTTATCGTCTGCTTCTTCCGCGGTCGGCAAAGCAGCGTTTTCGCCATTAACTCCCACGACTTTGCAAGCGTTTCCGTGGCGGACGAAAATCATGGTTACAAAAGCAAGGCAGGCAAATACCAGCGAATACGGCACAAGTCCGATTACCGCGACGTAATCCATGATAAGGCCTGCAAAAATAGGCGTTATAATCTGCGCCGTCATGGTAAACGCATAGTACAGTCCCGTATAAGTACCGGTAGTACTTTCGGTGGAAAGCTCAACGCACATGATATAGGAATGTACGTTTATCGTCGCCCAGCCGCCGCCCACGAGTATAAACGTGGGATACATGATGACTTTAAGCACAGACGCGCTTGCACCTGCAAGCAGAAAAACCGTAGCGAACGCAAGCCCCGCCGCCATCATGACGACGCCCAGCATAACGGTCTTTTTCCTCCCGATACGCTTGCCTATCTCCACGCTTGGGATAAACATCAGAAACGCCGCCGCGTTTGCGACAAGCAGCGGCAACGTGAATTTTGCCTGCAGAACGCTTAGGGAAAATACCGAAAAATGAGTGGTAAGCGCGTTATAAGCCATGTACCACAAAAAAACCGACAAAAGTATGAAGATAAGACTTTTAAGCTGACTTTTAGTAAGCGAGCCCAGCACCTTTAGCGCGGACTGTTTTTCGGTTTTTTCGGGTTTTTCGTCTTCGTCCGCGATTTTGTATTTTTCCATAATCGCGCGGCTTTCCTCGGCAAATTTATTTTCGCGCACCTTGATAATCATCACAATCGCCGCAAGAATCATCAGTCCCGATATAATCGAAACCAGCACCCAGTTGTTGCCCGTTACATAAAGCTCGCCGTTGGCAAGCTCCTCGGTCTTAAGCAAAAACTGCATTAAAATAAGCGTAATTACGCCGCCCACGGTACCCATAATGTTGATTACGGCGTTTGCGTTGCTTCTTATCGGACGCGGAGTTACGTCGGGCATAAGCGCAACGGCGGGCGAGCGGTAAAGGCACATGAACACAAGCACGAACGCCGTGGACGCAAGCATGAGCGCGAGATTCATTATATTGTGGGCGTAATTGACCAGCATAAAGGTTGCCGCCGCCAGAACGGAACCCGTTACTATAAACGGCATGCGTCTGCCGAACTTACTGCGAAGTTTTGCGGGAAAGCGGTCGGAAAGTATCCCCATGAACGGCAGAAGCACGACGGCAAGCACGTTGTCTAGCGCCATTATCAAGCCCCTGAGCGTCGCGCCCATTCCGAAGTCGCGCAAGAACAGCGGCATAAGGCTGTCGTAAATCTGCCAGAACATACTTATAGTAAAAAAAGCCAGTCCCACGAGAATTGTCCGCGGAACGTTGAGTTTTATTTTGGTTTCAGCCGTTTCCTCCATATTCCCTCCCTGTTTACTTATAGTTTTTCTTATTGTAACATGAAATAACCGATAAGTAAAGCCGGAAGGCGATTATGTTTAAAAAAACAGACGGCGCACGGTTTTATCCCGACCCGACGGAGAGACCGAAAACGCGCCCAGAAAAGTATTAAGCGAAAGACGGTTAAGTACCTCCACTGCGGTGACGTAAGACTCGTCGGACGTTTTTACGGAAAGGCCGCACCCTACGGAAATTTCCCTCGGAGTATTAATAAGCGCGCAGTTTACGCCCGTTTTCTTAAGCTCGTTGTAATACTTCATGGACTGCGCACGGGAACGGAAAGCAAAAATCAGATAGTTCATAATTATTTTCCTTTGGTAATTTACACGGATTTCATTCGTATAATATAGTATATTAATTTTAAATTATCGGTGTGAGATTTTATGATATACCTGGATAACTCTGCAAGTTCTTTTTACAAGCCGCCCTGCGTAGTAAACGCCGTGAAAAACGCTCTTGAGTTTTTAAGCGCCAATCCCGGAAGAAGCGGTCACCCCGCCGCAGTAAAAGCCGCGGCTCTTGTTTTTGCCGCGCGGGAAAAATGCGCAAACTTTTTAGGGCTTAAAGACAGCGACGGCATAATATTTACGGACAACTGCTCGGGTGCGCTTAACCTTGCCGTTTTGGGCACTCTTACGAACGGCGGACACGTAGTCACCACGGCGTTCGAGCATAACAGCGTTTTACGTCCGTTGTACGAACTTAAGTCAAGAGGAAAAGTAACTCTTTCCGTGGCGATGCCCGATAAAAACGGAGTAATAACCGCGGATTCGATAGAAAGCCTTATAAACGAAAAGACGCGATTGGTTATCGTCAATCACGTTTCAAACGTTACGGGCGCCATTGCTCCCGTTGCCGAAATAGGCAAAATCTGCCGAAAAAAGGACATAATTTTTCTTGTGGACGCGGCACAAAGCGCGGGCTACCTTGACATAGACATGCAAAGCGCGAATATTGACCTTATGGCGGTTGCGCCGCACAAAGGCTTGCATGCGCCTCAGGGCGTGGGCGTGCTTGCCGTGGGTGAACGGGCGAGAAAATCCCTGCGGCCGATAAAATTCGGCGGCACGGGAACGGAGTCTATTAGGCTTAGTCAGCCGACAGATTTTCCCGAAGGATTTGAAACGGGTACTTTGCCCACTCCTGCCATAGCGGGACTTTGCGCGGCAATTTCCTGGTGCAGAAAAAACGAACTGAAAAACCGCGAAACCGTCAACGAATTGTCCATGCTTTTAAGAAAAGGGCTTGAAAATACGGACGGAATCAAAATTCTTTCGCCCCTCAATGCTTTAAGCGGCATAATCGCGTTTAACGTAACGGGAGCAAAGTCGGAAAGCGTAGGCGACGTTCTTGCCGCCGAATACGATATTTGCGTGCGTGCGGGACTGCATTGCGCGCCGCTCATTCACGAAGCCATGGGTACGCTTAAAAGCGGAGCGGTAAGGGTTTCGCTGGGGTGCGACAACACGGCGGGCGAAGTAAAATTCTTCCTTAAAGCGATAAGGGAAATCGCCGCGCAGTAGAAACCGCCGCGAAATTTTTATAATAAATTCATAAAGCAGTTTTACCGAATCGAAGTAAGACTGCTTTTTGTCAACGTTTGACGCAAGTTTAAGAATAAGTCATTATGCGCGCAAGCAAAAAACCGATTCGGAATGAAACGGTTTTTTACGGAACTCGGATTTACGGGTTTTTGAAACGAATTTTAAGATTTAATCGCTTGTTTAAGCATAATCGTCAGGCAGGCGCGCCAGTCCGTAACCTGCCGAAAGCGGCGGTGCGGAAACTTTAACGGCGTTTTCGATTAAAATTTCCTTGACTTTATCGGGCGTATACTCGGGATGGACGGACAAAATATCCGCGCAATATCCTGCAACCACGGGCGCCGCCATGCTTGTGCCGCTTAAAATCATATAGTGGTCGGCGTTGGAACAGCAATTTATATCAACCCCCGGCGCGATGAGCTCGGGTTTAATTACGTCATCTTCTCTTCCGCGGCTGGAAAAATCGGGGACATACGCCTCCCTGCCGCGAAAACCCGCCGCACCCACTGTTATGATTTCGGGGCAAATGCCGGGCGAAGTCACGGTATCGGTTTTGGGACCCGAATTGCCCGCGCTGGCTACAACTACCACTCCGCTGCGCCAAAGCGCCTCCGCCCCCAGCACGAGCGGGTCGTTTTCCTCAAGAGGTTCGGTACCGAATGACATACACGCTACTTTTATCGCATATTTTTCGCGGTTGTCGAAAATCCACTGCATTGCCTCCAGAATGTGAAACGCCGAGCCTTCGCCTTTTTTATTCATTGCTTTAAGCGATATAAGCCCTGCCTTGGGTGCCGCTCCGCAATAAACTCCGTGTGAAACAAGACCGTTGCCGAGAAGTATTCCCGAAACTGCCGTGCCGTGACCGTTGTCGTCGTAAGGCATACTAGCGCCCGATAAAAAATCTTCGAACCTGACAAGTCTGTTTTGCGGCATGGTAAAATCAAGGTGCGGTTTTACGCCGGTATCGATAACCGCAACGTTTATTCCGCGGCCCGACTTGGCTTTATGCGGTATGTATCCGGGGACATATCCTTGCGGCGGAAAAACATATCCGTCCGATAATGCCGTAACCGTGGTATGCGCCGCAACCGCTTTTACGAAAGGAAGTCTTGTAAGGTCGTGTAATCTATGGACGTTTACCTGAGCGCCGAACGCCGAAATAAAGGGATAACTTCTGACTATGCTTGACGCGTACGGCATAAGACCGCGTTTGGCTTCCGAAAAGCTGTATGCAAGCACGATACATTTTACTTCGCCGTTGCCGTTTGCGGTAAGCCGCGTGCAGGAGCCGTTACATTCCACCGTTGATTATCCTTATGACGTTGTTAAGTTTTTCTCGCTGTTCGGGAGTAAGCGAGGGCGAAACGGCGTTGATGAACGCAGTCATTTTCTGAGGGTCATAGCTTCCGTCCGCTTTGGAAGCAGCTACGTTTTTGATAAGTTCCGAAATAAGCGCGTCCTCGTCCATGGAAGAATACTTTTCGAAAGCGTCCTTGCCTACTCCGTAATTTTTAAGCATTTCCTCTTTAAGCTCCTCGTTCTTTTTGCCGCCGGAGTTAAAGCCCCTAAGATTTCTCATGATTTTTTCTCCTTTTTACGGATATTCCTTTTATCGCAAAGGCATAAAGGTACTTTTATTTATATGCCGGCATATATTAAAATGTGCCCGCCTACTTTTAAAAAGCACAAAAGGAGGTAATTACATAGATGGACCTCGGTTCCTTACTTCCGCTGCTTTTCATGAACAGAGGTAACAAAAACAGCGATACCGCCGATAAAGGCGACGATACCGCTTACGCGTTCATGAAAATGATGAGTAAGGGCGAAAAACCTTCCGAAGCGGATATTTTAAGCACGCTTTTAAAAAAAGAAGGGGGCTCGCCCGAAATGGCAGCAGTATTAAGCAACGCGCTTAAAGACCGTGATAAACAAAAAAAGAAAGCCGAAGGGTTTACACCCGTGCTCGGCTTTATAAACGACGATATTTTAGGTAAACTTACCAAATATTTCGGGGCAAAAAAACGTTAGGAGTTATTTTTCTCCTCCGTTGGTTTTGCGCCGTGTTTTTATAAATTTTGCTCGGTTTTTTATTAATGCCGCTTGCTTTTAAAATACAGGCGAAAAAAGCAAAAAAAACGTTGCATAAAGACAAAACTTTTTATAAACACTTATCGGATATGCTGAATCCGCCCGACTTTTTTGCCTGCGATTTTAAATTCGGTTAAGCCCTTCTTTTACGGCTGCGGCGGCAACGGCGTCGGCAACGGCGTCGGCGGCACGCGGGTCAAGCGACGAAGGCAAAACGTAATCAGGACGGATTTCCTCGTCGGAAATAAGCGACGCAAGCGCTTTTGCCGCCGCTATCTTCATATTATCGCTTATCGCTTTTGCACGCACTTTAAGCGCGCCTTTGAAAATACCCGGGAAAGCAAGAACGTTGTTTACCTGATTGGGAAAATCGCTTCTTCCCGTTCCTGAAATAAAAGCACCTGCGGCAAGCGCTTTGTCGGGATAGATTTCGGGTTCGGGATTTGCCATGGCGAAAACTACGGCTTTGTCCGCCATGGTTTTTATCATGTCCTCGGTTAAAATTCCCGGTGCGCTTACGCCTACGAAAACGTCCGCGCCGACAATAGCTTCTTTAAGACCGCCTTTAATTTTGGAAAAGTTGGTTATTTTTGCAAGCTCGCGCTTTTTGAAATCCAGCCCCTCTTTTCCGTCGTAAATTATGCCGTCCTTATCGGAAAGAATAACTTCCTTTACTCCGCATTTTATAAGCAGTTCCGTAATAGCGGTACCTGCCGCACCCGGTCCCGAAAGACAGATTTTAAGGTCTTCTATCCTCTTGCCCGTAAGTCGGAGAGAGTTTAATACCGCCGCAAGCACCACGACAGCCGTTCCGTGCTGATCGTCGTGAAAAACGGGAATATCGAGCATTGATTTAAGGCGTTCCTCCACCTCGAAACAGCGGGGCGCGGATATATCTTCGAGATTGATTCCGCCGAATGACGGTGCTATCGCGGCGACGGTTTTGACTATTTCGTCCGTGTCCTGAGCATTTAACACAATGGGGAACGCGTCTACGCCGCCGAAACGTTTGAAAAGCACGCATTTTCCTTCCATGACGGGCATGGCGGCAAGCGCGCCGATGTTCCCCAGTCCCAAAACGGCGCTTCCGTCGCTTATGACTGCAACCATGTTACCGCGTCTTGTGTATGTATAGCTGAGGTCGGGATTGTCGCGGATTTCCACGCAGGGACGCGCCACGCCCGGAGTATACGCGACGGAAAGGTCGTCGCGGCCGTTAATTTCGCATCTGGGGACAACCTCTATTTTCCCCTGCCATTTCGCGTGCATCTCGATAGCTTTTTTATTGTAGTCCATGTATTACTCTCCTTTGATAAGCGTGTTGAGAATATTAATAAGTCTGAAAGTAATCGCGTCGCTGAAGTTTCTAAGGTTAAGCCCCATTTCCTTTTCGATTTTGTCCAGACGGTAAATAAGCGTGTTGCGGTGAATATACATGTTTCTGCTGGTTTCGGAAATGTTAAGCGAGTTTTTCATAAACTCTTCGGCGGTGTCCATAAGCTCCTCGTCGGATATGACGTCGTTGCCGTTTTTTTCGATAAGACCGTCGAAATATTTGATTAAAAGAGGTTTCGGAATATCAGACAAAAGCCTTATAAGCACGTAATCCTTATAGGAATACACGTTGCAACCGGGGTTGAGAAGACGTCCGAACTTATAGGTGAAAATTACTTTTTCGTAACTCACGACCAATTCGTGGAAAGAGCGGATAGTGCCGCCCGTGGAAATTATCAGGTCGATGCGAAGCTCTTCCTTGATGTTTTCGTATAAAATAGAGGCAAATTCGTTTGCGGAGCGATATTCGTCGCTGTCTTCGCTGACGTATCTGAAGAAAACTATTGTGCGCTCGTCCATGGGTACGATGTAGTCCCTTTTATCCGCAACCGTGGAAAGGAATTGTTTCAGCCCCGGCTGCATATCTGCCGAAGCCGTGACAAGCGACAACATGAAATGATTGAACTTCACGTCCGAAAAATACGCGCGCAACATATTACGCTGGACGCTGCTTAATTCCCCCGCGAGAAGCAGACGTAATTTTTCCGACACGTCCATATCGTTGCGGAAACGCTCTTCATCGTTGCCGATAAGAGTTTCGATAAAAAATGCGTAATTTTCCGATTCTTTGCCGTCGCCGATTAATACGACGTAAAAATTGCCCGATTGCTGATGAACGCGCAAATACGTCCTGCCGTCGCAAGACGCGACGTTACCTTTGAACAAATCCGCAGCCGGCAACGAAAACCCGATATCCTGCGAAGTCGTGGAAAAAATTATTTCCCCGAACGCGGAATACAACGCGCTTTCGATACCCGTTTTCTCTTTGACGGTCAAAAGGATGTTTTGTATGTTGTTCAAATTCTACCTCTGCTAAAAATCATTGATTGATGTTAAAAAATCAAAAGCCTTATGCGTTTACAAGCGCCTGCGCGATATCCGCGATAATGTCGTCGACGTTTTCTATACCTACGCTGAAACGTATGGTTTCCTTGGAAATTCCGCCTTCGATAAGCTGCTCCGCGGTAAGCTGGCGGTGAGTGCTGGATGCGGGATGAAGCACGCCCGTTCTTACGTCAGCAACGTGCACCACTATGCAGGCAAGCTTAAGCGAGTCCATAAACCTTACGCACGCGTCGTAGGAATTAAGCTCGAACGTGATAACTCCGCTTGCTTTGCCGCCCATGTACTTATGGCACTTTTGGTAATTGGGGTCGGATTTAAGCCCGGGGTATTTTACCGATTTAACCTTCGGATGTGCGGAAAGATACTCCGCTACTTTAAGCGCGTTTTCGCTGTGACGCTTCATTCTCAGCGCAAGTGTTTCCAGTCCCACGTTGGTTAAAAAGGCGTTCATCGGGCTGATTGCAGAGCCGAGGTCGCGCATAAGCTGTACGCGCGCTTTGGTTATAAACGCGGCTTTACCGAAAGTCTTGGTGTAGCTTAAGCCGTGATAGCTTTCGTCGGGCTTAGTAAGGCAATCGAACTTGCCGCTTTTTTCCCAGTCGAAATTTCCGCTGTCGATTATGACTCCGCCTAAAGCCATGGCGTGTCCGTCGATGTATTTGGACGTAGAATGAATTACTATATCCGCGCCCCACTCGAACGGACGGCACAGGTAAGGCGTGGCAAACGTGTTGTCCACGATAAGAGGTATGCCGTGCTTGTGCGCAAGTTTCGCGAGATTTTGTATATCGAGTACTTCCAGCGCGGGATTGGCAAGAGTTTCTCCGAAAATGGCTTTGGTATTGGGTCTGATAGCCTTTTCCACCGCCGCGAGGTCGTCGAATTTCATAAGCGTGACGTCGACGCCCATCTTTTTAAGCGTAACGGCAAGCAGGTTGGTCGTTCCGCCGTATATGTCGATGGAAGAAACAACGTGGTCGCCCGCGGAAGCTATGTTCAGTATCGATATAAGCGTGGCCGCCTGCCCCGCCGAAGTCATCATCGCGCCGACGCCCCCTTCCAATGCCGCGATTTTAGTTTCCACAGCCGCAACAGTGGGATTTGCCAGCCTTGTGTAGAAAAATCCCTCTTCCTTAAGGTCGAACAGGTCGCCCACTTCTTTGGTGGATTCGTATTTAAACGTGGTGCTCATGGCAACGGGAAGCACTCTCGGCTCGCCGTTTTTAGGAGTGTACCCCGCCTGTACGCACTTGGTTTCTATCTTGCTCATTTCTGAATTCTCCTTTGCGATTATTTTACGAAGATTTTTTATGTTCTGAAGGCTTTCGTTTAATTTTGTCCTTATACCGATTTTTCCGTTTCGGGACGCTCGATGAAACGCGTTTCGATAAATTCCAGGTCGGGTTTTGCTTGCAGCGCGTCGCTTAAAATCGGCAATACGTTACGTCCGGACTCTACCGCAAGAGTAAAAGTCACTTTCGCCGAGTATTCGGTATAAACAATGCTTATTTCGTTGCGTAGCGCAAACGCAGTAAAACGTTTTGCGTGCGCGAAATCGGTTTTAAGCTTATAGACGTCCATGGGGCGGGCAACGATTTTATCCGCGGCGGAAAGCGCGTCCGACGCCGCCGAAGAATACGCCCTTATAAGTCCGCCCGCGCCCAGCTTTATGCCGCCGAAATAGCGCACCACCGCCACAAGCGTTTCTTTAAGTCCGCTTTTTTTAAGCGCCTCCAGAATGGGTTGACCTGCCGTACCGGAAGGCTCGCCGTCGTCGGAAAATCTTGCGGCATTGCCCGTGCGGTCGAATATTGCGGCGTAACAGACGTGCGTGGCGTCCGAATACTTCTTTCTTATTTCCCCGAGGCGGGAAAACAATTCCTCTTCGTCGCGCACCCTTGCGACAACGGCAATGAACCTAGAGCGCTTTATTTCGCTTTCAAGCGTACAGTCGCACGCCGCAACGAATCCCGTCATTTAAGCGTTACCCTTATGTGTACTTTTTTACCTTTGTGAATAACGAATTCCTTTTCTACGCCGAAGTCGCTTAGTTTTGCCGCAACGCTGTCAGCTTTAACGTCGCCCACTTTGACTCCTCCGCCCTCGACAAGCCGTCTTGCTTCGCTTTTAGACGAGGCAACGCCGATAAGCACCATTGCGTCCACAAGCAAAGCGTCCGCCGTGGCGTCTATCTCCTTGTGCGGCATATCCTCGGCATTGTTGGAAAAAGCGGCTTCCGCCTGTTTTTTGGCTTTTTCGGCCTCCTCTTCGCCGTGCACAAGCTTAGTAACCTCGTAAGCAAGACGTGCTTTTGCGGCGTTAATGCGTTCGTCTTTATACTTGACGAGTTCGGCTATTTCGTCGAGTTCGAGGAAAGTGAGAAGCTTAAGGCACTCCTCCACTTTTACGTCCTCCACGTTGCGGAAATACTGATAGAACTCGTACGGAGAGGTTTTATCGGGGTCCAGCCAGAGCGCGCCCTTCTGAGTCTTTCCCATTTTTTTACCGTCGCTGGTTTCAAGAAGTGTAAACGTCATGGCGTAGGCGTCGTCGCTCTCAAGTCTTCTGATAAGGTCGGCGCCCGCCAGAATGTTGGACCACTGGTCGTTGCCGCCTATCTGAAGTTTACAGCCGTATTTACGGTAAAGCACCAGAAAGTCGTACGCCTGCATCAGCATATAGTTGAACTCGAGAAAATTGAGTCCGCGCTCCAGCCTGGTTTTGAAACACTCGGCGGTAAGCATTTTGTTTACCGAAAAGTTTATGCCTATATCGCGCAGAAAGTCCACGTAATTAAGGTGAAGCAGCCAGTCGCCGTTGTTAACCATTATCGCGGCGTTTTCCCCCTCGAAACGGAGAAAGCGCGACATCTGACGGCGAAAAGCATCGCAGTTGTGGGCAATGGTTTCCTTGGTCATCATCTTGCGCATGTCGGTGCGGTTGCTGGGGTCGCCTATCATGGCCGTGCCGCCGCCGATAAGCGCGATGGGTTTATGCCCCGCGCGTTGCATATGAGCCATTGCCATGATGGGTATATAATGCCCTATGTGAAGGCTGTCTGCCGTAGGGTCAAAGCCCACGTAAAAAGGAGTGCTTTCCTTTCCAAGTTGGGCGTAAAGATCTTCTTCGTAAACGGTTTGTTTGATAAAACCTCTTTCCTTAAGTACGTCGAATGCGTTTTTTGCCGCAGTTGCCATGATGAATTTTATTTAACCTCCGATATTTTTTGCTTGAACATTTCGCCTAAAGCCTTGACGCCGCGACGGATTTTTTCCTCGTCGGCGTTGGAATAGTTTAATCTTAAAGTGTTTTGCCCCTTGCCGTCCGCGTAAAACACGCTGCCCGGAACGTATGCTACGTTGCGTTTAACCGCGTCGTCGAAACATTTGCCCGCGTCCACGGGGACGGAAAACTCGCCCCAGATAAACAGTCCGCCCTCAGGGTCGGTACGGTGAAATTCTTCGGGCATGAATTCGTCAAGGGCGCGCGTCATCGCTTCCTTGCGGGTGCGGTAAACGGGCAGACTTTTTTCAATATCGGGCTTAAGATAGCCGCGTTTAAGATACTCGCACGCGATAAGCTGGGAAAGCGACGCCGTATGAAGGTCGGTGCCCTGTTTTGCAATGACGAGTTTACGGATTACTTCCTTACCGCCCGCCATTACTGCGACTCTGAGCCCCGGGGAAAGAATTTTCGAAAAGCTTGTGACGTACACCACTTTGTCCGAAATATCGTAACTTTTCAGCGCGGGAACAAAATCGCCCGTAAATCTCAATCGCGAATAAGGGTCGTCCTCCAGCACCATAACGCCGTACTTATCGGCAAGATAAGCTATTCCCCTGCGGTTTTCGGCTGTATATGACCTTCCCGTAGGATTGGAAAAAGTGGGAACGACGTAAATGAACTTGGGTTTGTGCTTTTTGATTTTTTCTTCCAGGTCAGAAAGCACAAGCCCTTGCTTGTCCGACTCAACTCCCACGACGCGCGCTTCGTAAGTGGCGGCAATCTGAAGAAAAGCAAGGTATGTAGGGTTTTCGACAAGCACCACGTCGCCTTTGTCAAGAAAGACTTTGCACATAAGGTCAATGCCCTGCTGACCGCCCGACACAACGAAAAGATTATCGGTGGAGCTTACTTTTATCCCCACGTCCGAAAGAAAATCCTTAAGCTGTTCCCTGAACGCGGGAACGCCTTCGCTGAGTCCGTACTGCAAAGCGCCCGTCGCCCCCGCCCCGCTTAATATATCCGCCGTAATTTCACGTATTTCTTTTACGGGCAGACATTGGGTCGCGGGAAGTCCCCCCGCAAAGGAAATCATTTCGGGCAAAGCGGTGAGTTTTAAAATCTCGCGGGTGGCGGAGCCGCTTAATCCGTTCATTCTGGTACTGTATTCGCTCATGGTAAATCACCTTGAAAATTAAAAATCAGTTTTTTTATTTTTGTCGCCCGATTTATCGGTGACGTCAGAAGGCGCAACGCCAATTCCTACGGGAAGGAAATAAGTCTTGGGCGGCAGATATTTTATCGTAAAATACGCCGTAAATCCTACGAAAAGCCCCGCGATTACGCTTGCAAGCATAAAAAGCGGCAAAATCGGCAAAAGGTTTACGCCTACGGTGACGGACGCGACAAAAAGCTGAACGGCATTGTGAAGAAGCGCACCTACAAAGCTTACGGATACAATGGAAATGCGCGGTAAAAGCAGTTTTACAAGCAGTACTTCCACAGTAAGCGAAACCACTCCCGCGGGCAGTGAGTAAGCAAGCGACCAGATTCCTCCGCCGAAAATCGCGCCGAAAAGGCACCTTACGGTCAGGATGAAGTACGCATCCGCAACTCCCAGAATAAACACCGCCACCAAACTTACCACGTTGCCAAGCCCCATTTTGGCGCCGGGAGCAAATGCCAGCAAAGGGGGCAAAGCGCTTTCCACGACGTGCAGTACAAGCGCCGCCGCAGTAAATAACCCGAGATAAGTTATACGCCTTGTTTCCATCGCCTTTACAAAAACTCCTTATTTTTCCTGTCCGGTATCAACCTGAAAATCGCCTTCGCCTTCTATGACGATAACCACGTTTCCCGGAAGGCATACTATCGACTGATTAACCTTGTCAATTTTACCGGTGTGCTCGCATATTTTATCCGAGCAAATCGCGTCTTTTACGTAAACTTTTCCGTTCTCTATTACGACGGTAAGAGAATCAAGCACGATTTCGCGATTTTCCGAAAGACTGTATACATAGGTTTTGCCGTCTGCATCGATACGCACGTTGTCGCCCTTTTGCCCCGTGAAAAGTCCGAAAACGGAAAATATAATCGCCGCAACCGCCAAAAGCGCGATTAAAACGGCGTCCGCTGCTTTTACGGGAGGAGAATTTTTTACCGCGTTAACGCTTTTGATATCGGTCATAACGGACTGTACTCGGTAAGATAAAGATTTTCGCTTGGCGTAAAATCGATATCGCCGACAAACACGTATTTCTTATCGGAAGTAAAAATTATGCCCTTATAGCCTTTTTCCGATAAAAAACGCGCGCCTTTTTCCGCTCCCATGACGCAAACGGCGGTGGAATAGGCATCGGCAAGCATTGAGTTTTCGCCAATCACGGTGGCGGAAATCACGTAGGAATCGCTGTTTTCGTACATTTTCCTTTCGGGGTCGTATTGAACGCCCACGGGCATAAGCGCCCTTCCGTCGATGATATGGCAGACCTTGACCGACGAGCCTCCTTCGTAATAATAATCGAAGCAACGTTCGTAATCGCCGCTGGTAACGACGGTGGCGTCGTTATCTGCGTAAAAGCCGCATACGTACTGCGGCGAGCCAGAATCCTCTTTACGCGGATTAATGACGCCCACGCCCCACTTTTGATACGATTTGCCGTTGTAGTAGTCGCCTACAAGCATGACGTTACCGCTTAGTTTGATAAGCGCGGATTTCAATCCGTATTTCAGCGCAATATCTCGGCATTTATCGGCGCAATAGCCTTTTGCGATTCCGCCAAGGTCCAATTTAAACTCCGATACGTATTTTTCAAGATAATACTTGCCGTCCTGAGTATAAAAATCAAAAGTATTGTCGCTCATGTCGGTAAAGCCCAGAAGCATCGAAAGCTGCTCCTCGGAAGGAAGCGACGGCGGTTGAGTAACCGTACCGTTACCGTAAACGTAGCGGTTTATCCCCTCCGCGTCCACGCCCCATGCGTGAGAAACTCCGCTCAACGCGACGTTAAACGCCCCGTCGGTTTCATAATAAAGCTCTCTTGCGGCGGACACAAGCTTATAGGCGTGATAATCCACCTCTATCTTTTCGCCTGCGGAAAGCGCGTTAAAACGCGACAAAAGGCTGTCATTGCGGTTAACGTTTACCGACGCGTCGATTTCATTGAGAAAATCAAGCATTTCTTCCACGGCTTCCTCGTCTTTGTCGCCCAATACGGACGCGGAAAACACAAGCCCCGATGAAAAAACAGTCTGGGTTACGGTGTAATACGTACCGCCCGAACAGGCAATGCACAGCGTCGAACACAGCCCTGAAAGAACTATGGCAATCAGTTTTCGTAAACGCACAAAAATCAAACCTCTTTTATTATTCGGCGGCGACGAATATCATGCCGATGGTGTCGGGACCGCAATGGCTGCCTATAACCGGTCCTACCAATTGTTCCCAGATTTCCGCATCGGGATACTTTTCGCGTATCGCGGAAACCGTATAATCCGCGTCGGGGTCGCAATCGGCGTTCATTATGACAATCGGATAGCTTAAATCCACTTTATCCTTTTCAAGATAGCCTGTTAAATCTTTAAGAGATTTTTTTCTGCCCTTGGACTTTTCGATGTTTTCAAGCTTGCCGTCGATGTTGGATATAATGGGCTTTATGTCGAAAAGAGTCCCCACAAACGCCTTGAAAGACGAAAGTCTGCCGCCGCGTTTAAGATATATAAGATTCGACACGGTGAAATAACATTTTACGCGCTCGCGGAAAGACTCGACGAATTTTACGACCTCCTCGTCGGAAGCGCCTTCGTTGTGCAGTTTAGCCGCGTAGTACACCACTATTCCCGCCGCCATGCTGATATGCTTTGTATCCACTACGGACACAGTGCGCTCCGGATAAGTCTGCTTAAGCTGCTCTATCGCTTTTGCCATGGATTCGAAAGTCGCACTCATCTTATGCGAAAAAGTAACGTAAATTATGTCCTCGCCTTGTTTTAATACGGGCTCGAAATAATCGATGTAATTCTGCATGTTAAGCGCGCTTGTTTTGGGCACCGCGCCTTTGCGCATATCCTCGAAAAACTTGCGGTTATCGGTATTTTTTCCAAGGTCGTAATAGTATTCGTTATCGCCCACGGTATAGGGCATGGATATATAATTAATCCCGAGCGATTCTACTTTATCAAACCAAAGCTCACAATTGCTGTCACAGAAAAATTTACTCATTTTATTTGCCTCCTTTAAACAATTTATTTCTTCCTTTAATTCATCCGGCTTTTACGAAAGGTTAGAAATAACCTTAATAATTATAAACTTTTTTTATCGGTTTTGCAACTGTTATCGTAAACTTTATCCATAAACAGATATAAAATATGGGCAAAATGCACAAAAGGAGTGCTTTTTGCCCATAAATTTTATCTGTATTTGAAATTAAATCAACGTATCAGTCGTCCAGCCCCGCAAGGTGAGTCAGAAATCTGAATTCTCCGTCCTCCCACTCGCGCGGTTGAGACTCGTGCCCGTGGTAAGAAGAAATATACATATTTTTTTTCGCTTTTATTTTGTTGTAACAAGCAAACTGCGTGGACGGAGGGCAAACGTTGTCCATAAGTCCGCAGTACCAGTATGTTTCAGCCTTTATTCTGGGTGCAAGATTCTGAATGTCTATATATCCCAAAGCGTTCCAGAACTTTTCGCGCTCGCCGTCCTGAGGCAGAAAACTGCGCAGGTAATATTTGATATCCTCGTAAGCGCGCTCTATCATATCCATTTCGTACACGCGTTTAAAGTCGCTGAGGTACGGATAAACGGGAGTTATTCCTTTAATATCGTCCGCGCACAACGCCGCGCATGCCACCGTAAGACCGCCGCCCTGACTGCCGCCGTGAGCGTACATACGGTCGGTATCGGCAAAATCCATGCCTTTTATTATTTCAACAAGCTGAACGATGTCGGAATAGACTGATACGTAATAAAGGTCTTCGGGTGCGCCTTCAACGCCGCGCACTATGCTGCCGCGAAGGTTCATGCCATGCCGAACGGAATTGTCCGAAGAAAATCCGCCCTGTCCGCGGCAATCCATGGCGACTACCGCAAAACCCGCCATAGCCCATTTAAGCTTGCCGCTGTAACCGCCGCAACAGCCGGAAAGACCGTGAAACTCGAACAGAACGGGTACTTTTTCCTTTGTGTCGGGTCGCACCACTCTGCAGTGGATGGGAGAACCGTCTTCCGCGATAAAATCAAGGCTGTTTATAATTGCGCCTTTGCATTTAACGCCGGGGTCACCCAAAGTGTACTTGGGTTTAAGCGATTTTAAACGCTTCAGTCTTGCGTCCCAGAACTCGTCAAAATCGGCGGGTTTAGGCGAAACGCCATTGTAATTTTTCAGGTCTTTAAGTGGTTTATCCAGTACCGGCATGATTTAGTTTTCCTTGGGAATAAATTTTTCAAATATCATGTTGTCGAAAAGATGCTTGTTGTCGTCGTAATCTTTTTGTGACGTTACCGTCCATACAACAATCGGCATAGTCCCCTTTACTTCATTGTAAAGCGGACTGCCTAAAAGCCAGACTCCGTAATCGAAAAATTCCACCTTTTTATCCTTGTCGAAAAGTATTTCCCTGACTTTTTCCCTTATTTCAGGCTCATATTCGTCAATAGTGCTTTTACTGCACAAAAATCCGCGACGATACGAGGGCGCTTGAGTACGGAAAAAATCGACTGAATAAGGATTGAACGATTTGACTATGAAATCGCCTTTGTAATTTTTAAGCTCCGCTAAAAGCGCTTCTTCCACCTTGTAATCGTAAAACCCGTCACTTTTCTTCTTAATCTCAATCATAAGGCCCGTTTTCCCCTCGCACAAAGCGGCAACCTCGGAAAAAAGCGGAACGTAAACCGAAGAATCGGGATTTGCGAGAAAACGGACGTTTTTCTTTATGTAATCGTAATCAAACGAATCGACGTCGGCTTCAATGCCGCAAACTCGCTTGAAATTGTCGTCGTGATAAACCACAAGCTTTCCGTCTTTGGTAAGCTGTACGTCAAGCTCGATATTATACCCTGCGTCTATTGCCGCCTGAAAAGCCGGCAAAGTGTTTTCCACAATGCCTTTTTCCGAATCGTGCAGTCCGCGATGGGCCACAAACACGTCGTAAAGCCAATCTTTTTTCATTATAGCATTTATCTCCCCTTTCAAAGATAAATGAATTATATCACTTTAGTTTTCGGTAAGCAAACATTTTGCCCTATGTTATAAAAAACTTATAAAATAGTTAAATAAATTTTAAGAGACATAAGCCGGGATTCGTAAACGCTTTCAAAGCGTGACGCCATAAGCTTTACGGCTTTCTTTTCAGTATCGCGGTCAACGCTTAAGCCGCGAAGCTCTTCAAGCGTTTTATAAGCTATGTAATCGAGAAGCGAAGACGGAGTTTCGTAAGATGTTGTATTTTTTTTAGGCATGACAACAAAGCCCGACATGCTTAAAACTTTTTGTATGAATTTTGCACTTATCAAAGCGGAAGAAACTTCGTTGAGCAATAATGCCTTTAGCGACTTTAAAAGCACCACAAACAGCTTGTCGGGCTCTATGGACGCGCTTGCTTTATCCACTGTTTCCAGCATCAAACACGCCGACGCGTAAGAAACGGGTTCCAAACAAATAGAATAAAGGTCTTCTATGGGCGTGGCGCCTGTAACGGTATATTTTCCCGACTTCTCGTTAAGTTCGTAACGGCAAAGCGCAAAAGGCTGAGCGGCGAATTTCAGTTTGGCTTTCTGCTTTCTTACCCCGTGCATGACTGCGGTAACTACGCCCTCTTCCGCGGAAAAAAGGCGCACGGACTTATCGCTGTCTTTTAAGTCCGACGCCTTTAATAAAATTGCCGTAAGTTTTTTATCCAAATTTTTATCCTTCTTTTATCCGAGGTGCGGACGGTAAATCATTCGAATCTGTCGTCGTACTCCGTGTCTTCGAGATGAAACAGGTTTTTATATAACATATAAAACCCGGGGTTTCCGCTTTCCTCAAACAAATCCCAGCTTAACAGCATGGGGTCTACGGGTGCGCCGAAGCCGTCTCCGTCCATAAATCCGTAAATATCTTTGAACATAATTTCACCCTCCTCTTTTAAGCTATTATGCGAAAAGGAAGCTGAAATTATACATTGGTTTATTTTAGTTTTTTACCGTCGTAACCTATATCGCTCATGAAAAGGGCGTTATTGCGCCAGTTTTCGCGCACCTTTACAAAAAGTTCCATATACACTTTGGCGGAAAGCAGTTTTTCCACGTCCTTACGCGCGCGCTCGGCTATCATTTTCAGCTTTTCTCCGCCCGCGCCTATTATTATAGCCTTATGCGAATCTTTTTCCGCAATGACGTCCACAAAAATGTGAGCCGTACCGTATTCGTCGTAAAACATATTGGAAATTTCCACGCCTATGCCGTGAGGAATCTCGTCGTCAAGCAGCATCAGCGCCTTTTCGCGTATGATTTCGCTTATCATGTAACGCTCTGACTTATCGGTGATTTCGTCGGAGGGATAATAGCAAGGTCCCTCCTTAAGCTCCGACACCAGATATTTTTTAAGCACGTCCACATTGCGCCCTTTTTTGGCGGAAACGGGTATTATTTCTTTTACCGCGGCGCGATTGTTTTCCGCTTTAAGAAGATACGAAAGTTTTTCAAGCAGCGGATAGACCTTTTCGTAACCTGCCTCGTCGATTTTGTTTAGCACAAGATAAACGGGAGTTTTCCCCGTAAGATATTTTTCGACAAACTCGGTATCGGACGGAAGAATCCGCCTCGTAACGTCGAAAACCACGACTATTGCGTCCACGCCGTCCGACGAGGTGCGCACGCAATTTTCCATATATTTTCCCAGTTTGTTTTTGGGCTTGTGGACGCCCGGAGTATCGATGAAAATCATCTGATATTCATCTGTGGTCAGTATGCCGTTTATCTTATCCCTGGTGGTCTGCGCCTTGGGCGAAACTATGGAAACTTTTTCGCCTATAAGGGCGTTCATCAAACTGGATTTTCCCACGTTGGGACGCCCGAGTATGCTTATAAAACCCGATTTCAATTCAGTCTCCTCTCACTATGTTCTGCATGCTTAAAATAAGCTCTTCCTTTTCGCGCATGAGTACGCGGTCTTTTTCCTCGATATGGTCGTATCCGAGAAGATGCAGCAATCCGTGCACGAACAAAAAGCAGTTTTCCCTGAGTTCCCCGTGGCCGTACTCTTCCGCCTGACGGGATGCTACTTCTCCGCAGATGACTATACTGCCCAATTCCACTTCTCCCGTTTCGGCGTTGTAGTCATACGGATAATTTTCTTTCGTAAAAGGTTTTATTTCGTCAAGCGCGGGATAGGAAAGAACGTCCGTTTCGCGGTCAACGCCGCGCGTTTCGCGGTTAAGCGCGTGTATCTCCTCCGCCGTAACGAAATCCGCCTCCACAACGGCGTCGCCCTTAAGTCCGAGATTTATAAACGCGCATTCGGCCAAAGCGGAAAACACGTCGTTATACTTTTCGCAGTCCACCCTAATCATTTCCGTCCGCCTTTCCGGAAGGATACTGAACGCGCTCGTGATACAAGCCGCCGTACAGCCCTATAATAGTATGTTTGATTATATTGAGGTCTCTTAAAGTAATGTCGCAATTATCGAACTGACGCCTTGCTATTCGGTCGCTTATTATTCCGCCCACTATGGCGTCGACTTCTGCGCCCGTAGGCTTGTTTCTTGCCCTTAAAGCCGCCTCGCACGCGTCGCAAATCATGATAATTGCAGCGATTTTGGTAACGGGCGTTTCGCCGTGGTAAGAGTACTCTTTTATATCCACGTCCCCGTCGGTAAGCTTCTTTGCTTTCGCGTAGAATACTGCCATCGGCAAGGTTCCGTGATGCTGAAGAGTGACTGACGCCACCTCTTCGGGAATACGATGCTTGATGCAAAGTTCGTATCCGTCGGTAGTGTGCGCGCGAAGAATCTTTGCCGAAACCTCGGGAAGAAGCTCGTCGTGCGGGTTGTAACCGGACTGGTTTTCGGAGAAAAACGTGGGATTTTTGGCTTTTCCCACATCGTGATAATACGCGCACGCCTTTGCAAGATATGGATTTTCGCCTATCCGCAAAGCGCATACTTCGGCAAAGCTTGCAACGGTTATGGAATGGTTGAACGTACCCAGCGCGTCGTTTATCAGCATTTTAATAAGCGGCGCGTTATGATCGGTAAGCTCGGTAAGTTTAGTGTTTGTAAGAATATTGAAAACGCTTTCGAACACGGGTTGAAGGAGAAGTCCCACAAGTACCTGTCCGAATGAAGGTATACACAAAAATCCGATTTCGTCTACGAAATAGAAAGTATTTACTATCAGCGAAGATATGAACAGCAGCGCAATCGTCGTAAGACCTATCGCAATTCCGCGCATGACGTATACCACACGTCTAACAACGTCCGACATGGTATATGCAACTATTGAACCCGTAAATATCCCTATAATCATCATCGCCAGGACGGGTATTGCCTCGACTTTGGAGCCCATAATGGACTCGAACAGTAAAATGACCGATACTATCAGATTGGTCACGATGTTGGCGATAAAAACGTCGCGGCGGGCGGATAACGGCACCAGTACGAACGCCGCCAGCGCCATGGGCATATAGAAAAGTCCCAAAGCGGAAATTCCTATACATACGACGCATGACAAAACCACGGCGGTACAGATTGCGGCAAGTTCCTTGGTCTTTTCTATCATCGTTTGGCGCGAATAAATAAAATAAGTGAAAAGCGAAACCAAAAGAAGCAGCACGCAAACTCCGCTGCCCGCAAGCGCGAGTATCAGCGAGTAATCGCGGCCGTTGTCGTTGAAAGAGCCGTATGCGCGATATTTTACGAATGTGCTGACGCATATCAGCAAAAACATCAGCACGAATATCGCCGCTGCCCTGACGAACGCCTTTGTCTTAATCTCTTTTTCCATTATCGTTTTTCTCCTGCGCGGCATAGGCAAGCACTATTCTTTGCACCAGCTCGTGCCGCACGATATCCTTATCGGTAAAGTAACAGATATCCACGCCTTCGATATCTTTCAATATCTCCACGGCGTGCTTGAGTCCGCTTGCCCCGTGCGGAAGGTCCGCCTGAGTAAGGTCGCCGTTAACCACCATTTTACTGCCCTCGCCCAAGCGGGTAAGAAACATTTTCATCTGCTCGTCGGTGGCGTTTTGCGCCTCGTCGAGAATTATGAAAGCTTTTGACAATGTTCTGCCGCGCATATAAGCAAGAGGCGCAACCTCGATTATTCCGCGTTCGATAAGCGTGACGTAATTGTCCACGCCGAAATTCTCCTGCAAAGCGTCGTAAAGAGGTCTTAAATAAGGGTCTACTTTTTCCTGAAGGTCTCCGGGAAGAAAACCCAGCTTTTCGCCCGCTTCTATGGCGGGGCGCGTAAGAATTATTTTTTCCGATTCGCCCGATTTATATGAGGCGACCGCCATGGCTACTGCAAGATAAGTTTTGCCCGTTCCCGCAGGGCCCACGCCGAACACCAGCGTATTCTTTTTTATGGCGGAAACGTATGCGCGCTGACCGATAGTCTTGCACTTTATATATTTGCCGCGTGCGGTTACCGCAACTGCGTCGGTGGAAAGCGAAATAATGTCGTCGGGCTTGTCCATAAGCACAAGGTCAATGGAAGAAAGCACCTTTTCGCGCGTGATGTCGTACCCCTTGCCCATAAGCGCAATGAGATTATTGACAAGATATGTTGCCCGCTCCACGCTTTGTTCGTCTCCCGTGATTTTAAGCACTCCGTCACGCGGGCGCAAAGAAACGCCCAGACCTTTTTCGATAAGTCTGGCGTTTTCGTCCAGCGAGCCGAACAATTTTATCAATGTTTCCGTTGTGACCTCTACGTTCTGAGTCATATTCTCCTAATCCGATATTAAGGTTTCAGCTTCTATATAAACGCTGACGTTGTAAGTGCCGGGGCACAGCTCTTCCACATGAGTTTTATAAATCATATTTTCGTCGGGACCCGTAAACTCCATAAGCGCCTCGTGCACGCAAGACTGCGTAATTTCCTCGACGGAGCGGGTTTCTTTAACCGCTTCCGTTTCGTAATAAACCGTCTGCTCTACTTGTAAAGGAATAAAGCCGTTAAGCGTTCTTAAGGTAGTTACGCTTTCGTAAGAGGCGTAAGGAGACTTGTTTTGCCCTAGTTTAAGCCCGACTATCGAAAAAGCGGTTACGGTCTTTTTGTCGCCCGTGCGTCTGTAAACGTAAGCGTCGGCGGTAACGGTAAAAGTTCTGGAATAAACAACTTTGCCGTAAACCACACCCGCGGCACCGGGAAAGTCCAGCGACTCGCCGTTTTGGTCGTAAATAACGCCCTCTATAAGAGTATCCCCCGCTTTTACGATTTGTCCCGCTTTTACCTTGGCGGTACCCGAAGCGCATATTATGCGCGTGACGCGCGCGTCGTATTTGCTTACCACCTGCGGCTTTAACTCGATTCGCGGAGAAGTTTCGTCCCTTTCGACCACGTTTATGACAACGGTAGTGCCCTTGATGAGCACGCCCGATTCGGCTATTCCCTCGAAACCGTTTACTATTTTACGTATTTCGTCGCGGTCAAGCGCGCTTATCCTGCTGCCGACGTCAAGTCCGTTTTCGTCAAGGTAAGAAAGAAATTCGGTCTTAGGAATGTTCTCCAGTCCGTTGACGTCTATTTTCATGACGAAACCGCCCAGAAAAAACGTGCCTAAAGCGCAAAGAACAGTGCCGAAAACCACGCCGACACGGCGAATGTTGCCCAAAAAGAACGCAAAAAGTCCGTCATAGCTTACGACGGAATAAGTATAACACATACTTTCGCAAATTGCAAAAGTTTTTTCGCGTTGTTTTTTTCTTATCCTTATTTGCATTTTATTGCTGCCATAGCGACGTATTCCCGATATTTTTACGCCGCCGTCGCTGAGTTCTTTTAAAAGCCGCGTTTGATTGAACCCGTTTATTTCCAAAGTAACGCAATCGGCAAGCGACAAATTAAAATAAGCGTGAACGCGTTTTTTCTTTTCCTTTTTGCCGTGTATCGCGCTTTTTTTCTCTTCTTTGCTTTTTCCGACACTTTTCGGGCTTTCCTCCGCTTTTTTGCGGACATGGTCGGCTTTAGGAACAAAACGCGCTTTTTTGTCTTTTAAGCGCGCTTTATTTCCCATTTTTACCGTTTTATTGCCCTTTGTTTTATCTTTCGCCGCGAAATCGGCGCTTTCGTTACCGCCTGAATTCAAGGAACCGGTTATTTTTCCTTTTGCTAATTCAAGCTTTTCGCTTATAGTGGTGATATCGTTTTTTTCCGCCGCGAGGTCAGGCTTTTGCGTATTGCGCTTTGCGGTTTTATCGGTTTTTTCATTACCCCCACGTTTATTTTTAAGAAAAAATAAGCTTTTCACCGCGTATCCTCCCCTTGATGATGACGGACCCTTTTTCGAGTTCGGTTATCTCCAGCTCTTCGCCCGTTACGCACAAAACGTTTTTGCCCACAGAAAGTTCTATTTTATCCGAGTCCAAGGAAAGAACTCTGTCTATTCCTTCGACATAGACGTACTCGCCGTTAAAATCGATAAAATTGTAGCCGCCCGTTGCTTTACGTCCTATTTTATCCGCGATTTCCTTGAAAAAGCTCATGATGATACCTCTCAGGCTATTTTATGCCGGACAAAGCGCATATATGAAAAAAACGCCCGCGCTTTATTGCGGGCGAAGTTACCGGGAAATATTAAAGTCAGTAAAGGTCAGGTATAAATTTATACTGCCTTTATATCGTTATTTGAAGTTATACGGTTTTCTCTTGCGTAATAAAAAACATATTGCTGCGCAAAGCCCGCGTCTTCACCGTACCGTGACAGAAAATAGTCCCGCACTTTTTGCGGAGTGTTCAGCGCGTCGGTGGCGTTAGCCTTGAAAATCCAGGTATCCACAGGGTAAGAGCGCGTTATATGAAGGCCGAAAAGCACAATGCAGTCCGCAACTTTAGGTCCCACGCCCTTAAGCGTAAGCAGTTTTTTGTGCGTTTTTTCCGCGTCCGACAAATCTATTTCACGGCTTACTGCGGAAAAAGCGCGTACGCTGTCGTATATGTACTGCGCGCGGTACCCAAGCCCCAGTTTCTTAAGCTGTTCCACCGTGGCAAGCGAAAGCTGTTCCGGATTCGGAAAGGCGTGATAATCGCCGCAATCGGTGCCGTAAGCATCACAAAGCCGCTCGATTATTCCTTTTATTCTGCCGATATTGTTGTTTGCCGAAACAATGAAACTGAAAACCGCCTCGTAAAAATCCTGTCTTAAAATTCTTATTCCCTTGCCGAAGCTGACCGCGGCGGTAAGCTCGGGAAAAGCGGAAAGGCGGCTTGTAATCGCGCCGTAATCGGTATCCAGGTCAAAATAATTGCGGAAATAGTCTTCGTCGTCGCTGCTTAAGATTATTTTGTCGCCTTCGCGGCGGAGAAAACACCTTTTGTCAAGCGAATGAATGACATATCCGCCGTCGTCCGTTTTTTTGAAGCGGAAAACCTGACCGCATTCCAAAGTCTGTTTTATATCGAAAAATTCGGCGTCCGCCGTCCACGTCTTCATAGCTGCCTTTCCTTTGTAAAAAGAAAACGCCGTCTTTTTGCCGACGGCGTCGTTTTTTTCTGTTGTTTACTCAGCGTAAACGCTTACCTGCTTCTTATTCGCTTTGGTTTCGAACTTCACTTTGCCGTCGATAAGTGCGAACAGAGTGTCGTCGCTGCCGATGCCGACGTTGTTGCCGGGATGAACGGAAGTACCCCTCTGACGGACGAGAATATTGCCTGCAAGCACAAACTGACCGTCGCCGCGCTTTACGCCCAGACGCTGCGCATGAGAATCTCTGCCGTTTTTGGTGGAGCCGCCGCCTTTTTTATGTGCGAATAACTGAATATTGATAAACATAATTATTTAACCTCCAATTCGATGAAATCCGAATAGCCTTCGTGTAAGTCCGCTATTCCGCACAACATGGTGTCAAGTATCATATCCGCGTTGTGCCTGTCGTTGTCAGATAAATCGGGAATTACGAGTTCGAGTACGCCGCCGTCCGCATCCGTTTCGAATCCTACGTTGATGCCGGCAACGCGCATAAGTCCCAGGACCGCCGTCTGTATAACGCTGGAAAGCGCCGCGCAGACAATATCCTCGCCTTCTACGCCGTAGCCCGTATGGCCGTCCGCCCTGAGCGAAACTACGTGACCGTTTTTCCTCGTAACCTTGACGATTGTCATCAGCCTATGCTTACTATCTTAAGTCTGGTAAAAGGCTGACGGTGACCCTGCTTGTTGCGGACGTTTTTCTTGGCTTTGTATTTGAAAACGACAATCTTCTTGTCTTTGCCCTGTCCGAGAACTTCCGCCGTGGCTTTGACCGCAACGTCACTGCCCGCAGCGATTTTCTCGCCGTCCACCGTAAGCAACACGGGAAGCTCGATTTTATCGCCGACGTTGACCTCGAGTTTCTCCACCTCGATTACGTCGCCTTCCGAAACCTTATACTGCTTTCCGCCCGTTTCGATTACTGCATACATTGTTTTAAGCACCTCCTCACTGATGTCTCCGTCAGGCGAGGTATCGCTTGTATGCGAATTTTAAAACCTCCGCTGTACGGCTCGCTTTTTATTATATAATAAATTCAGCGGCGTTGTCAACCGAAAATAATATAAAAAAGCTTTAAAAAGCGCGAATTTTATCCCGCTTTTACGCAATTAAAGCCGCTTTCGCGTTTTTTTAACCTCAAAATCGCCTTACGCCTTAGGTTTTTTTCTTGGTCTTAAGGTCGTTTCTTTTCTTCGCCGTCGCAAAACTCGTCAGGAGAATTTGCTGCGACATTTTCGAAAGATTTTTTAAATAATTCGTTTTGTTCGGCGCAATGATTTGTTTCTTCCGCGCCGAACTCTTGACAATAATCCTCTTTTATATCGGCGGCATTGTTTTCCTTGATTTCAGATAATTTTTCCGCATTTGGCTCAGCAAGCTTTTCTTCCGATTCGTCCGCGCCCGATACGGACGAAACCAAGCCCTTATCTCCGCCTTCAGAGCACGGTTTAACTAGAAATCTGTTCCAAGGTTTATAAGCAAGCACGCAGAAAAGACAGCCCACCGCGGCAATAACTGCCCAACAAAGAATAACGAATCTCCAACCTATAAGCTCCGCTACCAGCGCAAACAAATACGAGCTTAACGCGCTGCCTATGTACGTGCAGGCGTTGGTCACGCCCGACACGGTGGAAGTTATGTTAAACCGAGCGAAATGCGTAGGAATATAGGCGATCAGCATCAGGTTTATGCCGTGAGCAAGCGCAACCGACAATGCCGAACATATTACCGAAAGCGCAATGCCGCTTGAATAAAACGCAAACAGTATAAGCGATAACAGCGCTGTTACCGCAAAAAACACAATCGAAATCTTGACTTCGTTACGAAAAAATCTGCGGTAAAGCCATTTAGTGAGATATACGCCGACTATTGCCGTCACGGATAAGGCGGCAGTTATGAAAATACTGTTTTCCGCGGGCAAAGAAAAAGTCTGCGAAACGTAGGAAGGAAACCAGGTTGTTATTCCGTCGCGTAAAAAGCCCTGGGATATTATCCCGATAAGCACGAAAATTACTCCGCTGCTTACTAAAACAGGAAAAAGTTTAACCTTATCGGAACTGTTTTCGTTATATTCGGTATTCGAAATGTCGGGACAAGACACATTGTTTTCCGTTTTCTTCCTTGCAATCATTCCGTAACCCACCGCCCACACGGCAGCCGCCGCCGCGGAAAACGAGCCGCAAACTAAAAATACGCTTTGCCAGCTTAACGCCTTGATTATCTGCGGAATGACGAGATAAAGCATCACGCTTGCCAGGTTTGCCGCAATAGTCACAAGCACTATGGCAGTAGTACATTTTTCCGGGGAAAGCCTGTCCGAAAATATTCTGACAAGCGGAGGCCAAAGCATTGCCTGTGCAAAGCCGTTTACCGCCCATACGGCGACGTACAACCCCACTGACCCGCAAAACGGAAAAACGAAATTACACAAAGACCCTACAACGGCGCCTGCAAAAACTATTGCTCCCGGTTTCAGCTTGTCGCCTAAAAAACCGCTGATTATCTGCCCTATGCCGTAAGAAAAAAACAATGCGGTACCCACTATACCCGCCTGAGACTCCGTAAGAGAAGTAACCTCGATTATCTTCGCCATAGAAACGGTATAACTGTACCGCATTACGTAACTGGAAAAATAAATAAGGCAGCTTAAAGCGATGAGAAACCATCCGCAATTTCCCTCTTTATGCTTGTTTTTTGTGTTTGAAGTCATAAAAAAGTTGTCTTCCTCGCGTTTAACAAAAAAATTAATCTGACAGAAACGATATTTTGATTATACTGTTTCCGCATTCGCGTCAAAGTAAAATATAATAATCAAACGAGAATTTATTGTCAATAAAAAATCACAAAACGAACCCTTATTTTAAGAGTTCGTTTTAAAAAATTACTTTTCCTCTGAAACAAGACCCAAATCTTTCATTATCTGGCCAAGATCGTCGGTGGGGTTCCAAGCCTCCTCGAAAGAAAAACCGCTTTTGGACACAGCGTCTTCCGCCAGAGTTTTGGCCGCTTTTTTTGGTTTTTCTTCCGCGCCGGAAGCCGAAACAGATTCAAGTCGGGCTTTTTCGGACTCGAACTGTTTTTCGATTTCCTTTATAGCGCTTGTCCCGCCCGAAAAAATATCGTTCATGTCGCTGTTGAACTTTTCCACAGCGCGCAGTCCTTCGTCGTCGGGATACTTGTCAAGCAGTTTGTTGTAATGCGCCTGCCACTTGTCGTGAAATACGCGAAGGCTGTTCATTTCCTCGCGGTACCGCGCCGCGGAAAGCTTTTCAATCTCGTCCGCTTTTGCCACGGCGTTAAGAATGGCGGTTGCGATAAGGTCGGTTTTCTCCTTGTAGGAAGACAACTGTTTTTCCTTATCCACAAGTTCGCTTTTAAGCTGAAAAATTCGGTTTTTCTGATCGGACAATCTGCTTTCGTACTCGTTTTTAAGCGCGAATATGTACTCGTCCACTTCGGATTTTTTGTATCCCTTTTTCTCGATATCGAACTTCATCTTCTTTTCCTTATCAGGTCAAATTGCCTAAAAGCATTTTCTGCTTCATTTCATACAGTCCGTCCGAAAGATCCACTTTGTAAATATGCGGATTTATAAGACGCTTGTATTCGTCCCAGAATTTTTCCAGCTCTTCTTTACGGTAAAGCGAACTTTCGCTGAGCGGCGGACATTCGTAAACGAGCTTTCCTTGGTCGAATATCTTGACAAGCAATTCTTTTTTGTCGTAGTCCTCTAAAACGGTTTTCTTCCAGCGTTCGGTTTCATGAGTGAGAGTAAGAGGCTTACCGATTTTTTCGTTTTTAAGCGCGATAAGGTCGGCAAACGCTTTTCCGCTTTCCTTTTCGTAAATTCGGTACACGGTCTTGAATCCGGGATTGGTAATCTTTTCGATGGAGTCGGATTTTTTGAGTTTAGGCACTGCTTTGCCGTCGCGCTCTATTTCGGCAAGCTTGTACACGCCGCCCAAAGAAGGCATACCCTCGCTGGTGATAAGCTTTGTACCCACGCCGTACATATCAATTTTTGCGCCCTGCGAATTGAGGGAATTTACAAGGTCTTCGTCGATGTCGTTGCTGACGAATATAACTGCGTCCTTATGCCCCGCGGCGTCCAGCATCTGACGGGCCTTTTTGGACAGATACGCAAGGTCGCCGCTGTCCAGCCTTATTCCGAGAGGCTTATGTCCCTCTTTTTTAAGCCTGTCGAAAACTTTTATCGCGTTAGGCACGCCCGAACGCAATGTGTCGTAAGTATCCACAAGCAGCAGACAGGAGTCGGGATAAATGTCCGCAAACGCGTTGAACGCGTCAAGCTCCGTGGGGAAACTTAACACCCAGCTGTGCGAATGAGTGCCTTTAGGTACGATGTCGAACATTTTTGCTGCAAGCACGTTGCTGGTTGCCGACGCGCCGCCTATTATGCTGGCGCGGCTGCCGTAAATGCCTGCGTCCGGACCCTGGGCGCGGCGCAGACCGAACTCCACGACCTTACCTTCGCCCGCCGCGGTATTGACGCGCGAAGCTTTTGTGGCGATAAGCGTCTGGTGAGAAATAATATTCAAAAGCGCCGTTTCGATAAGCTGTGCCTCTATAAGCGGGGCGCGCACAATCATAATTGGTTCCATCGGAAAGACGATTTCGCCTTCGCGGACGGAATAAATGTCGCCCGTAAACCGCAGGTTTTTAAGATAATCCAGAAAATCACGGGTAAAAGTGTTAAGCCCTTCAAGATATTTTATGTCGTCGTCGGTAAAACGAAGGTTCTGAATATACTCTATCGCCTGCTGAAGTCCTGCTGCAACCGCATAATTTATCTGCCCTTTCTGACGGAAAAACAGGTCAAAAGTAGCTTTTTCGTTGTGGATACCGCTTCTTAAGTAGCCGTTCATCATCGTAAGCTGATAGAAGTCGGTAAGTAAAGTAAGATTCCTTCCGCTTTCGTTTGAGTTATTCATCGTCGTCCTCGCTTGCGTTTGAGTTATTCATCGTCGTCCTCGCTTGCGTTCATTTTAATCGCGGCGTAGACAATGGCAAGTCCGGCGAACACGACGAGTACGGGTATAACCACGCCCCAGCCCGCAACGGACGAGCTTTGCAGCGAAAAGACAGCTGCTATCACACCGAAAAATATTACTATCTTAATATGGTCCGAATACGCTTTGGACATTATCATCGTAAAAAGCGACGCTATGGCCGGTATCGCAATATACAGAGGATAAAGGCGCGCATAAGTCAAGGGAGTAAAATTGTTAAGGTAGGAAACCACGGCGGGCACTATAAACGCAAAAGACAGCCAAAGCGAAACCGTGTTTCTTTGTATAATCGCGGTCGTAAGAAAAACCAGCCCTACCGTAAGCAGTATGGTGGGCAATGCGGTGTTTCCTATCGAAAGTCCGTCGAATAGATTAAGCCCCACAAGCAACAGAAATATACCGCACAGCACGGTATAAGCGCCCGCAATCAGGTTGCCGGCAAGCTTCTGGCCTTTTGTAAGCTCGGTATCCTCAATGTTGTTTTTCATCTTCACTCTCCGATTGTCCGTCCGTTTCGGGCGCGTCTTCTCCCGAGTCCTCGTTATCAGCCCCGAAATATTTTTCGGTCAGGGATTCCTCTTCGTAATCCTCGCCTTTTTCCCAATACTTGTCCTCGTCGGAAACCTCTTCGAATTTCTCGTCGGTGTCCTTTTCCTCTTCTGCGGGCTTTAGGGTACGCAAATAAAATATGGACTTTTCGTAGCCTAAGTATTCGTCCCCGAGTTTAGACTCCTCCACAAACAGGAAGGGTTTTTTGCCCAAGCTTCGCGCGCGGTAAACGTGGACTGTAATATATATTATGCCGAATATGAAAATGATAACGCTTACAAGCTGGCTTACGCGAATTACGTTCGGGATAAGCCAAAGGCTGTCGGTACGCAATCCCTCGATAAAAAATCTTCCTATTCCGTACCAAATGCAGTAGCAGCTGAAGACAAACCCGTCGAACGACTTGCGTTTGCCGTTGTAAAACCACATTAAAAGTCCGAACCCTATAAGATTCCACATCGACTCGTAGAAAAACGTGGCCTGGAACCACCCCGCTTTTCCCGTGACGGAATGCGCCGCGTCGATATGGACGGCATAAGGAAACCACTGAAGCGACGTGTTTAAAACTTCGTTGCCGTAAGCTTCCTGATTGGCGAAATTGCCCCACCTGCCGATGACCTGACCGAGAATTATTACCGTAAACGCAAGGTCCGCCATCTGCATGAAATTTACTCTTTCATAGGGCTTTTTCTTCTTTTGCAACGCAAGAACTATCAGCGAGCCCAAGCACGCGCCTATAAGACCGCCGTAGATGGCAAGCCCCGACAAGCCGCCCTCAAGTCCTATGATGCGCTTGAAAGTCCAGTTGGCGTCGGGATTGGCGATAAGGTCGAAAATGATGTAATAAAGTCTTGCGCCCACAATCGCGCACGGTATACAGCAAATTGATATATCGAACACAAGGTCGCTGTAATAACCGCGTTTTTTAGCCATGAAATAAGCGATGATTATGCAAATAACCATACCGCTTCCTATAAGGAAACCGTACCAGTTGAACCCGCCCGAAGCGGCCGCAAAAGCGTTGAATCCGTAATTTCTTATCAAATCGATCAATTGAAACTCCGTCCGTCGGTTAATTGACTTTAATTATATAACTCCGTCAAGGTTTTGTCAACCGCTTTTATGTACACCCATGGCTTAAGAAGCGTGCGTATTAAGGCGTTTTCTGCTGATTTTTACCGCAATATCCAACGCGAAAGGGATTCCGTCGAAAGCCTTTGCGTCGGACGACAAATTTTCAAGTCGGGCAAGATTGTCTTCACCGATTTTAAGAGGAGGATTGTCGGGAGAATAAAACGAATTGATATATCTTATCAGGGCATCGTAAAGTTTAGCCGTATCCAATGCCGAATACTGTTCTTTTGTGGAAGTGCGGAAGAACGCGGCGCACGACGACGCGAAACAAGAAAACGCCGCTATCAAATAATAAGGAAGTCCCGTTCTTTTACCTAATGCGCGCAAAGAGCAAAGTTCATTGAAAAATTTGACCGCCTCCGTGCAAAAATCCGCGCCTTTCCTGCTGAGTTCGGTTTCCCCCGAAAAGACAAGCCCCCTCGTCCCCACTGCGGGATTTTGCTTGAGGGCGGCGTATTTCAAAGCCTTATGAAATTCTCCCGTTTGCGGCAGAAGAGAACATTTAAGCGATCGCGATTCCATAATACAAGAATACTCCGTAACGAATTCCGAATCGTTTTCGCGTTTGACTATGCCTGCGGATAATCTTGCCGCTTCCGCCGCAAGCCTGTCCGCCTTTACCGTAAGCCTGTCCGCACAAAGCATCAGCTTTACCGAAGACGACAAAGACAACTCCGTAAACAGCATAACGTCTCTTAGAACCGAAAACACAAACAGATTTTCCCGCGCAAGGTAATAAAGAAAACGCTCTCTTATCATAAAAAAATACCTCCCTTGTCCGCATAATACTAAAAGTGTATTCGCATAAAGAAGGTATTAGAACGGTTTTAAGGCTTTACTGCGACAAGCCCCTGCACGGACCTGTATACGTCTTTTCTTATGAGTTTCCTGTCGAAAAGCTTACCGTCCTTATAATAACAAAGATATCCTTCGGACGAGAGTCCCGCCGCGCCGTAACTTACTCTTTTGGTTTCGCCGCTGAGCATATCTTCCGAAACGTATTTGTTTTCCGTGTCGGTGAACATTTTGTCCTCGGGCACTGCGCTGCGGGATACTACCTTGCTTTCCTTGACAATTTTATACGGCATTTTAAGCCCGTAAATCTCCACGTGCGCCGTGGTATCGTCACCGTAAGACCGGATAAAAATCGGACCGTCGCTTTCGTTGACGAACTTCATGTCGCTGGAGCCCGAATTGACCATTGCGTCAAACGACGGCGCGATATAAGACGGCGCCAGCGAATGATTTCTTACCGAGGTTATTTTCATATCCGCCAAAAGCGCGCAATTGTAAACGGTTGTGGACGCCTGACAAACTCCGCCGCCCACTCCCTCGACGTATTCGCCCTCCAGAATTATTTTCGCTTCCTGAAATCCGTTTGCGGCGCTGCGCTTGCCCACGGTTTTGTTGAAAGAAAATTCTTCCCCTTTTTTGAGAGTTTTACCGTTTATTTTGGAAAGCGCAAGACGTATGTTGTGCTTACGGTTTTCGCCCGAATGAGAATAATCGGTCGTAAAAGACGCGCGCAACGCCGTGTAGGATTTAAGTTCCTCGGCGGTTACCTTGGGCACAAGCTCTTCGGCGCTTACCTTAACCCCGGCACAGGGAGATTTCCTCAGCGCATTGTAAATATCGTAATAAAGACGCTGTTCGTTGACAAAATAGCCGATATGCTCGCGCGTGATGTAAAACATGGGGCGCGCGTAAGGCTTGAATGTTATCGTAGCGTCCACGGGCTCGCAATTGATGGCTGACATGATTTCGTCGACTTTTTTTTCGAGCAGAGGAAAACTGTACAAAAGAGCCGCTTTAGGCGATGACCCGCGGGAAAGATTTTCCTCCACGCACTTTATTTTTTCCGAATAAGGCGCGTTTATCCTACGGTCGTGAAACTCGCTTTCGACAGTAAAATCGGGCGCGGAAAGCGGCTTGTCTTCGTAATACGCCCGCTTGTCGGCAAAAGTCATTTCCACCGAAACCGAAGCTTCCTCGGCGGCGGCATTGCTATTTAACGAATATACGTAAACCGCGGCAACAAACAAAAACGTTACCGCGGCGAAAAAAGCCATATATGTAATTTTGCTTTTTTTCGTCCCCATGCTTTTATTATTGCTTTTTTACGTCTTTCATATAGTCGGTAAGTTTTGGAAAAAATCGTATCGTCGGCTTAGCAAAGCGCGATTGATAATTAATTTAGGCTTAGCAAAGCGCGATTGATAATTAATTTAATCCGGATTACCTGATAACCGCAAAAAAAAGACCCGTTTCCCGATTCCGCGGGAAAAGAGTCCTTTATTAAAAATTATATAAATCAGTAAAATGCGGTTACAAATCGGAGTCAATCCTCTTTGTACTTAGAAACTTGTTTAAGCAGCCATGCTTCGTTGTTAAGTCTGGGGTCAATGACGCAGGCGCGCCAAAGCTCGTTGAGTACTCCGCCGATTTTGACAGGCTGAATACCCTCGCGGATAAGGACGCTACCGTCCAGTTTAAGGTCGGACAATGTTATGGGTGCGCCCTCCTCGATAAGTTTTTGCTTGACCGCTTTAAGCCTTACTTCACGGGTTTCGTCGTCCATGCCGCGCGCAAGGTTGTCTGCCTCCATAAGCTCGACCAATTTATCAATGCGGTCGAAATTTGCGGCAACGAAAATTTTGAGTTTTGCTTCTTTTGTGTTGCGCGCAATGTCGTACATATGATTGAGGCAAAGCCATTCCACCTCTTCTATGACGTCGTTGGGATATTTAAGCCCGTACTCGCCAAGGTCGTAACGCACGATGTGCGCCGATATAACCTCGTGCCCGTGCATATTTCCGAACTTAGCAACGCAGTAGGGTTTTCCCACGTCGTGCATGAGAGCCGCAAGACGAACGTCGGGCGCGGCGAACTTAACCGTTTGATTAATGTGTTCAAGCACGTCGTACTTGTGATAGACAGGGTTTTGCGCAAGGCCCGCACCGTCCTCAAGTTGCGGGATAAGGTATTTCCAAAGGCCAAGCTGCTGTATAAGTCTTAAACCGCGGTAATGCGCCCACTTGACGCCGTACCTTGTGTCGGCAAGCAAAATTCTGTCAAGCTCCTGACGGCGGCGTTCGGCGGAGATATCCCTTAAAAGCGGCGCGTTTGCCTTTGCCGCTTTTGCCGTTTCCCCGTCGATTTTAAATCCCGTTTCCACGGCAAGACGTATCATGCGCAGAATTCTTAGTCCGTCCGAAGAAAAAGTCCTTTGCGGATTGTAACTGCGGATAATTTTTTTCTCGATATCGGCAATACCGTTAAGGGGGTCAATTATTTTATCGTTGGTGATGTCGTAATAAATGCTGTTGCAGGTGAAATCGCGGCGCATTGCGTCCTGGCGAAGGTCGGTGGTAAACCGCACCTCTACGGGCGTATGTTCCCCGCCGGGAGCATAACGCTCCACCCTGAAAGGCGTATACTCGTATTTATCGTCATTATAGCGAATGATGGCGGTGCCGAGTTTATAATTGACTATTTTTGTCTGGTATCTGCGGCTGATGCCCAATGCTTCCGCAATGGCGGGTCCAGCGATATCTATATCCGTTTCTCCCAAGCCTGCGATTTTGTTGCGCACAAAACCTCCCACCGCGTATATCGGGCAGGAAGACATTTCGTTAAGCTTGCGTAAACTATCGGGAATTTCCAATACCATAGTTCGATTATACCACCATTTACATGAATTTGCAATTTATTTTTAAGGATTACACCGTAAAGATTTGATTTAACGCCGATTTTTATATATAATATTCTAAACGAACAGGTATACTGTTTTATATCTGTTAAACGGAGCAATTTTTATGCTTAACATTATTGCCAACATAAAAAGCGGAAAGGGTCGCGGGCTTAAAAACGTAAGGAAAATCGTCGAGTACTGCCTGGGTAAAAACATAGCCTACTCTCTTTACCTTACCAACAAACCCGGTCACGCGACCGAACTTGCGCGTTCGCTGACCAAAAACGGCGGCGAAATAGTAGCTCTCGGCGGCGACGGCACTTTCCACGAAGTGCTTAACGGCATATCGGACATACAAAACACGGCATTGGGTTTTATTCCGTCGGGACGCGGCAACGATTTCGTGCGGGCGGCGGGCTGCAGTCTTGACCCTATTAAAGCGCTTGAAGACATATTGCGCGGTGAAACGAAAAGCATCGATTACATAGACGTTAACGGAACAAGGTGTCTTAACGTTGCGGGTACGGGGCTTGATATCGACGTTTTGGAGCGGGTTGCCGGAAAAACCAACAAAATCAGTTACCTAATATCGCTGATATATTGTTTACACCACTTTAAGCCCTATCACGTCAAGGTAAAAGTCAACGGTGAAGAACACGTTTTCGACTGCATTATGGCAGGAGTATGTAACGGAATAGCGATAGGCGGAAACATCAGACTTTCTCCCCTTTCCTTAATAGACGACGGTAAACTGGACGTAATAGTAATGACCATGCCCGAAAACGGCAGAATCATGAGCGTTTTGCCTAAATTCGTCAAGGGCAAACATATGGATTTGCCCATCACGCACCATTTCGTCACCGACGAAGTACATATCGAAAGCAACAGACCTGTACAGCTGGACGGCGAAATTTACCGGAATCTGAGTTTGGACTGCAAAATAGTAAAAGGCGGACTTAAAACCTATAAAGTCAAATAAAATTTTCATAAAAAAGGACTTTCGAAAATAAGAAAGTTCTTTTTTTTAAGGCGTATTTCAATTACCGTTTTAACCGTTTAACGACAAAAAACTCCACCGATAAAGAACAGATTAGCCCAACAAGCGAATTAAGCCAGTCTTACCGAAGTGCTTAAAATCACAACCACGTAATTGTCAACGGCATAAAGGTTATAATAAAGGTCTTTCGCCAAAGCTTCCGAAATAAGCGGATTGCGGTTTTTATCCGAGGAAGTAAGTATCGGTTTTATACTGTTTAAAGAACTTTGAGCAATCATGATTTCAAAAGCGAAAACGGGACCGCCTATGCCTGAATTTTCCAGCTCTCCCGCGACAAGTCTTTCTTTGGCGAAAGAAGTCAGCGCGTCGGCATAATCCTCAAGCGCGGACGCGTCGCAAACGTAACCGCTGAAACCTATATCGCCGAAATCGTAACGCGTTTCGGCATAAATATTGTAAGGAACAGCCGCCGTGCGCGGATAAGAGGTATCCTCGTCCTCTACGTGCGTTGCCGACATCTCGGCGTCAGTCTTGAGAAAATACATATGTCCCGCAAGTTCACAGTTCCTGACGGTAATGGTCGGATCGAAATATGTTCCTTTTTTGTACTTTACCGATACCTGCATATCGCCCCACGTGCAATCGACGATATACCATTTTCCGTCTATCATGACCTTGTTCCAGGCGTGACCGCCGTAGCTAAGGCCCGTCCTTGCGGTTCCCGTTATCCTCAGACACGGTATTCCTTCCATGTTGCAAAGAAGCGAATATGCTTTGCTCATACCGTCGCATACGGACAGATAATCGGTATCCGTCAACACGCTTTCAAGATAAAAAGATTCGTAGCGGACCGCCTCGGAAATATCCGTTATATTCGCGGCGGAGTCGTCGTATAGTACGCGCCACATTATCCAGTCGTAAATTGCGTGCGCTTTTTCGAGGTCCGACATATCTTCGTCCAGTATCGAATTAAGCAATCTTTTCGCATACTCGTAACACTCGTAGGCGGAAGTGCCTGCCTTCGGAAGAGGTCTGTAACCGTTTTCGGCGGCGCGGTAAAGCTGATCGGTCGACGAAACCTCGACCGTCTTTTCAATCGATTCTATGGCGGGAACGTAATCCTCGCCCCTGCCCGTAGCGCTTATATGCGGCACAATGCCGTTAAGGGCAACGGAAGAACTTTTGCTGACAGAATGTTTTTTATCAGGCGTACTGACGGTATAAAACTTGAAAGACAGCGAGATGACGTTACCTCTTCTCGATGCTTCTATTTCATAGGAGCCGGTGTAGCCCGCGCGATTGAAAGCAATTTCGGAAAGTCGGTTGGTGGTATAGGTATTTTCATAACCCATATATACGTCGTAATAGGCAACAGTAGCTTCCGAAACGGGCTGCTCGCGGTACAGAAGGAAATAGTCGTAAATCGCATAGAACTCTTCGTCGGAAGAAATATAATAATTGCCGCCCAACCATTTTCTTTCGAGATAGCTTTCCGCCGCGGCTTCAAGCCTGCCGACAGAAACGGCATCGCAGTATTGAGATTCGGTAAACACCCCTCCGTCGCCCAAAGATTTTACCTTGACGGAATACGCCGAAGAAAGTAAATCCATTTGTTCGCGCGTAAGAATTAATCCCGCCCCTGCGGTTTCGTAAGTTTTTTCGGTTTTATCGCTTAAATTCGTAACGCTTACAGTAAACTTTTCATTATCCGAAGCGGCAGACCAATCCACCATTACGTTAGGCCAATATGTATCGAAATCTATTTTGAGATTTTTGGGCACGACCGGACCCGAAACATAAACCTTCCCTGCGTCCGAAGCCGCCGCAACTCCGTTGACGGTTGCGGTTATCTCGTGAATGCCGGGCGAATCCGGAACGAAAATAAATTCGTCGCCGCCTTCCTGCGCTTTTAACCCGTCCGCAAACCACTCTATTACGGGCGAAGAGTTGCCGCTGCCGAGGTCGTAGTCAAGAGCATACACCACTTGTGAAACCGCGCCGTAAGATTGCTCACGCAGACCGGAAACAAGATTCATGACGGGCGACGAAACAAATGCGTCCGCCCAGTTGACGGTAATATCGTCAGTAAAAGTTTTGCCGTCCCTGCTTGTCACGGAGGCAGAAACAGTGCGCGTTACGGGCGCGGAAGCAGGCAAAAGCGTGTAAACCGAACCTGTATAATTACTTTTGACGTTATTGATTTTCCAGTTGACGGCATAATTGCTTGCAGATACCGAGCCGTCGTTTATTACAGCGTAAATTTCGATTTCGCGGTTTTCGCCCACATGGCGGGAGCGCGTAGAAGCGTAAAGTTCGAAAGACGTAATCTCACTTGTAACTTCCACAACGCACTCGGCGCTTTTTCCGCGGGTGTCCGTAGCCGTCAGGGTGGCTACGCCTTCCGAACGGGCGTAAACGCTTAAGCCCGAAACCGAAAGAACAGTCGTATCAGACGAAGAAAGCGTAAATGAAAAATTACCGGGCGCAGAAGGCTCGAACATAAAATCGGACGAAGAAAACTCCTTTTCGTCGCCTATAAACATCCCCATTCTGCTGTCCGAAAAATAGAACTCATAGTTACCGTAAGTGCCGCCGCAGCCGCCGGCGCACCCCAAAACGCCCGCGAAAATCACCGAAAAACAGATTACCGCGGTCAAAAAGACGTTTATGAAAAAACGCGTCCTTTTTTTCATAATAATATTATATCAAAAGTATAAAAATTTTACAACAGAATTAAGCTTATTGCGCATTATTGAAATTATTTTCGTTCCGATTTCACAGGGTTTTCTTTTTTCGGCAGCGCGCCGTGACGTTCTATTAAAATCAAACGCAAAATATACTTATAATATACCTGTACAAATAAGGACCTTATAATGAAAAAAACTATTTTTTCCGCCGTTTTTACTTTGTCCGTTTTTACCATAACCGACCGCGCGCTGGGGTTTGTTTTTAAAATTTTTCTGTCGCGTGAAATCGGCGCCGCGGCTTTGGGTATATATCAGGTGGCGCTTTCGTTTTTCTTTGTGCTTCTTACCGCCACCACCAGCGGTATTCCGCTTATTGTCAGCAAACTTACCGCAAAATACAGAATCTCCGGCGAGATAAAAAAGGAACGCTCTTTAACGGCGGCGGCGCTTATCGTGGGACTTGTGATTTCTTTGGTAATAACGGGCGCCGTCATCTTGCTTTACAAGCCTATAGGAAACCTGTTTGCCGACAAGGAAAGCGCTATTGTACTGCTGTTTTTACTGCCCGCGCTTGTGTTTTCCTCCGTTTATTCCGCCTTTCGCGGTAACCTTTGGGGCAGACAGCGGTATTTTGCCGTTTCGCTTGTGGAAATTTTGGAACAACTTGCGAGAATAACCGTTTGTATCGTACTTTTTGCGCTGGGATTCAACAAACTTTACATGACCGCTTTGTCGCTTTCGTTAGGCTGTTTTGTAAGCATGGTGGGCGTTATTCTTTGCTTTTTCGCCATGAAAGGCAGACTGAATAACCCTAAAGGGCAGATAATTCCGCTGCTTAAATCCTCCACTCCCATTACCGTATCGCGTGCGGCAAGCAGCGTAATAAATTCTTTAGTGGCAATCGCCGTGCCCTTCCTTCTTATCTCAAGCGGATTTACGCGCGAAGAATCCATGGCGCTTTTCGGCTCCGGCGTGGGTATGGCAATGCCCCTTCTTTACCTTCCGATAACCGTTGTGGGTTCGCTGGCGTTCGTAATGATTCCCACAGTTTCCACGGGCATAGGCAAAGGCAATTTAAAACACGTCAACGCTCAGATAGAAAGCGCGACGGGATTTGCGATTATTATCGCCTCGCTTTTCGTGCCCATGTTTTTCGCTCTCGGCGAGCCCATAGGAAAATTCGTTTACGACAATTTAGACGCGGGAAGATTTTTAGCCGCGTCCGCATGGCTGCTTATACCGCTGTCCGTGGAAAACATTACCTCTTCCGTCATGAATTCTTTGGACCTGGAAATAAAAAGTTTTATAAATTATATGCTGGGCTCCTTGGTGATGTTTGCCATTCTGTTTGCGTTTTACGGTAATTTCAATATAATTCTTTTAAGCGCGGCAATGGGCACAGGCTGGTGCGTAACGTGCGCGCTGCATATAATTTGCATACGCAAAAAAACAGGACTTGGGTTTTCTTATCTTTCAAAATTATTAAAAAGCGTGCTGCTTATCGTGCCCGCGTGTTTTGTGACGAAATGCGTTTTTTCGCTGCTGTCGTCGCTTAGCCTGTTCTGGTCTATTTCCGTCGCTTCGTTGGTAAGCCTTATTTTTTACGCGGCTTTAGGCTATGTTTTCGGGCTGGCAGACGTGGACTTTTTCAAAACGAAAGTAAAAACCGAATCCGTACGCAAACGCCGTGCAAACAAAAGCACAAAAAACGATACAATCGCTTGCAAAAGCGGACTGAAAGATGTATAATTAATTTTGTATGCAAACTTTTTAAGAGTTACCGCATATAAAATTTAATATAAGGAGAAGCCCGACATTGATGAAAAATCAACAGGAAATTGCAACTCCTAATATCCGCAAAATTGCCGACAGCGATATTGCCCCCGATAAAAGTTGCAAAGAAAAACACAAAAGTCTGTCCGCCACCAAAAGGATTACTTACCTTGCCACGCTTACGGCGCTTTCGTTGCTTCTGAAAGCTATTTCAAACAACGTTTCCGCCGCCCTGCCCCCCACGCTGAAAATCAGTCTTTCTTACCTTGGCTGGTATATTTCGGCGGCAATAATGGGTCCGTTCGGAGGAGGCGTCGTCGCCGCGGTTACCGATATCCTCGGCCAGTTCATGACCGTGAATTTTGCTCCGCCCAACCCCGTACTTGTCGCGGGTAACTTTATGGCGACGGTAGTGTTCGGCATATTATTCAGAAAGCTGCCGTTCAAAAACGTCACCGTCCGCGCCGTTGTCGCCGTTACCGCCTCCCTTATCGTGGGTACGCTGGGACTTAACTCTTTAGGCCTTTATTATATGTACTACGACGGCATCAATTATCTTGTGTACCTCGTGTCATACAGACTGACTCAGTTGCCGATGGCATATCTCAATATGGTCATAATGTTGCTGCTTTTGCCCACCTGCCGCAGAATCGGACTTATCGACGAAGATTACAGGGGCCCGAAAGAACGCTGAACCTTTTAAGACACAAGTAAAAAACGCGTCATCGCTTGTCAACACTTGACGACGCCGCAAAAACAAACAAAAACCCTTTACCCCGAAATCGGAGCAAAGGGTTTTTTGATTTTTAATCAACGCGCGACGATTTATTATTTATAATTATGCCGCCGATTTATTGCCCGAATATCTTTTTAACTGTTTTACGTCAGCCGCTAAACTACCGCAATTACTTATTCGCCTTTCACCGCAAACACTATTTCGGAACAATACAGCGACGCCGAACGTATAAGTTCCGACTTCAGAATTTTACGTTCCAGAAAAATAAGGTCCACCGCTTCCCACATGAAAACCCATGCCGTAATGTCGATAAGCTGCAAAACGACGAAATTGTCAAATTTGATTTCCAAAGCGACGTAAACGCTTAACACAACAGCCGCAATTAAAGCAAAAACAAATGACATTCGCGCGTTTTCGCTCAGTTTACGGTCCGCTTCCCTGACGCCTGCGCGGTAATGATTTCTTATTGCCGCACGGTATTCCGATTTTTTCTCCTCGCTTACGCTGCCGCTTACTTCAACGACGATTTCCTCCTCGGGGCGTAAATTCATGGCGGCGCCCTCGAGAAAATCCGCAACTTCCGAATTTAAATCGGGCATACCGCTTAAGGCGTAAGGCGACAGAAACTCACTTTCGTCCCGCACCGTCATGCGTATCACGCCACGCCCCTTTTCGTCGTAGCTGACAACATCCGACGAACGGGCTTCCGTCCTCAGACGGCTTAGTTTTGAAGAAAAACCGAACATGTATAAGGCACTCCTCGAAATAATAGGATTATGCCCTTATTTCATGAAAAAAAACGGATTTGTTTTTCTCTCATTGCGGAAGCGGTCTGCCGCCGCCTATGGGAGTAAGTTTCGCCCAGGTGTTTTTGCCCACTATTCCGTCCACCGCCAGTCCGTTTTCTTCCTGGAATTCCCTTACGGCCCGCTCGGTTGCCGCACCGAAAATTCCGTCGATTTCGCCTACGGGATAAAGCTTGCTGAGCAGTTTGCTTTGAAGGTATTTAACGGCTTCTCCGCGGCTTCCGCGCCTTAAAACAGGCAGCGGATTAAACTTCCACCTTAATACCGCCCAGGTGTTTTTGCCCACTATTCCGTCGGCGGCAAGACCGTTTTCCGCCTGGAACGACCTTACGGCTGTTTCCGTTGCCGAACCGAAAATTCCGTCCGCATCCACGTCATAGCCCGCGTTTCTGAGCATATATTGCAGCATAATTACGTAATTGCCGCGGCTGCCGCGCCTGAGCGTGGGATAAATCACGTCGTCGCTGACGTACGGAACGCCGAGATAGTTGCACACCCCGATACAAGCCCCTTCTCCCACCGCGCGTTGGAAATCGGGGTCGACCATAAGTTTTGCTTCCTCGAAATTGGTCATAAAGCCCGCCTCTACCAAAGCGGAAGTACAGCGGACCGACCTTAAAACTCCCACCCCCGAAAGAGTGCCTACTCCCAGATTTTTGGTGGTAATAGTTTCGGAAAGTCCTGCCGACAAGTCGAACGAAAGCAGTCTTGACATGGTGGGCCGATATCCGTCCGCACCGTAAAAAACCAAATAACCGTTAACGTTATTGAACCCTATACCGTCGCCGAACGCATTGTAAGCAAAGGTTACAAGCAAAGTAAGTCCGCGCGCGTTGACGCGTGCCACTCTTGTGGAAATAGACACGTCGCCTATTTCGGGCTTGACGTCGTAAACGCGGAAGCCGCACCTTAAGCATGCCAGAATAAAATAATATTTTGCCTTGCGGTTAAACTCATTTTCGTAAAAACTGCGGTTAATATACGGCATGACGGGCGTGCGTTTTCCCGCGGTGGGCGGATTAAGCCCGTGCTCGTCGTTGGCGCCTATGTAATAATCCGATGCATTTGCCATTTCAAAAATTTCCTCCTATGCAAATTGTATGCAACGGAATACGGCAAAGTGAAAAATTAATCAACTTAAACGGCAAATATTTAAGCGGAATTTAACCTATGCCAACCTCAAAATTTTTTCTTTAACAAGACCCAAGCAAAGGATTCAATATAAATCGACATTTTATCTGTTTGCAGTAAAAAGACAATCGGACACTTTCCTTCGGAAGTTATATTTAACAGAATTTATAAAAAACTCAAAAAAAGCCGCGACCTGTTTCAGGGCTGCGGCTTTTTAATTAACACAATACAATCAGTCAAGCGCTTCGAGGCTTTTTACAAGTCCTTTTTTAAGCTCTTCGTACTTAACTAGTTTTTCTTTCTCCTTTTCCACCAGCGCGGCGGGAGCCTTTTCGGTAAAGCCTTTGTTTTCCAGTTTACCGCGGGCGCGGGCGATTTCCTCGTCCGTCTTTTCGATTTCCGCCTTTAGTCTTGCGCGCTCCTTATCGAAGTCCACAAGGTCACCCATGGGAATGAACACATTGCCTAAAGTCGTCACCAAAGAAGCGTTTTTGCCGGAAGGCTCTCCGAAATAAACGCCGCTTGCAAACGCGAGTTTCTCGATATAGCCCGCCATTTTCTTAAGCTGTTTTTCCTTGCCTTCCTTAGGTACGATATACACGGCTGTACGCTTGTTCTGGCTGACGTTCATCTCGCGGCGCAGATTTCTTACGGATTTGATAAGCTCTATCACTGCGTCGGTCTGTGCCGAATCGGCACGGTATGCGTGCTTCGGGTTAGCTTCGGGGAACGGCGAAATCATGATGTCTTCCGCGTCTTTATTGGGCAACGCGTCGTAAATTTCCTCCGTGATAAACGGCACAATGGGATGAGCAAGCTTAAGCGTTTCGCGCAGTACATACACCAGCACGCTGGCGGCGTTGGAACGCTTTTCGTCGTCGTCGGAGTAAAGCGCGGTTTTGCTGAACTCGATATACCAGTCGCAGAACTGGTTCCATATAAACTCGTAGATGCGCGATGCGGCGAGCCCGACTTCGTACTTATCCATAAACCGCGTGACGGCGACGACGGCGGAATTGAGTTTGGAAAGTATCCACTTGTCGGCGTAAGAGAGGTTTTTAACTTCGCTTATATCCCTTATTTTCGCGTTTTCGCAGTTCATAAGCACAAAACGGGAAGCATTCCAGATTTTGTTCATGAAATTGCGGTAGCTTTCCATTTTATCTTCGGAAAACCTGATGTCGCCGCCGGGAGAAATTCCGTTGACCAGCGAATATCTCAAAGAATCCGCGCCGTATTTGTCTATTATTTCCAGCGGGTCGACGCCGTTGCCCAAAGATTTGCTCATTTTTCTGCCCAAAGCGTCGCGGACAATGCCGTGAATAAGCACTTTGGAGAAAGGCTTTTCGCCCATGTGTTCCAGCCCCGAAAAAATCATGCGCGCAACCCAGAAAGTAATGATGTCGTACGCGGTGACCAAAACGTCCGTGGGATAAAAGTATTCGAGGTCCTCGGTTTTATCCGGCCAGCCCAGTGTGGAAAACGGCCAAAGCGCCGAAGAAAACCAGGTGTCCAGCACGTCCTCGTCCTGGCGGAGCGGCTTGCCGCATTCAGGGCAGACCGTAATGTCCTCCTTGGACGCGGCGCGGTATCCGCAGGCGTCGCAGTAAAACACGGGTATGCGATGCCCCCACCAAAGCTGACGGGAAATGCACCAGTCGCGGATGTTGTTCATCCAGTGAAGGTATGATTTTTCAAACCGTTTGGGTAAAAATTCGATGTCTTTTTTAACTACCGCATCTATCGCGGGACGGGCAAGCCCCTCCATTTTGACAAACCACTGTTTGGAAACTATGGGCTCGATAGTGTTGTGACAGCGGTAGCAGTGTCCTACGTTATGCTCGTGCTTTTCGATTTTGACCAAAAGTCCCAGCTTGTCAAAATCCCCGACTATGGCTTTTCTTGCCTCTTCGCGCGTCATGCCGCAGTATTTGCCCGCGTTCTCGTTCATTGTGGCGTCGTCGTTCATCACGCGGATAACGGGTAAGTCGTGCCTTATGCCCACCTCGAAGTCGTTGGGGTCGTGCGCGGGAGTAATTTTTACCGCGCCGGTGCCGAAAGATTTATCGACGTATCTGTCCGCAACGATGGGAATTTTACGGTCGGTAAGCGGTAAATCGACGGTCTTACCGACAAGCGAAGAATAGCGTTTGTCGGAAGGATTAACCGCGACTGCGGTATCGCCCAGCATGGTTTCGGGACGGGTGGTCGCAACGACGATGTATTGGTCGGAATCGGACACCGGATACTTAAGGTACCAAAGATGTCCTTCTTCGGTTTCGTACTCCACTTCCGCGTCGGAAATCGCCGTTTTGCAATCGGGGCACCAGTTGATAATCCTGTCGCCCTGATAAATAAGGCCTTTTTCGTACATATTGACGAAAACTTCCCTTACGGCTTTGCTTAAACGCTCGTCCATTGTGAAGGCAAGGCGGTCCCAGTCACAGGAAAAGCCCATTTTCTTAAGCTGTTCCACTATCCTGCCGCCGTACTTATCCTTCCATTCGTAAGCGCGCTTTAAAAAGCCGTCTCTGCCGACGCTGTCTTTGCTAAGCCCCTCCTGACGCATTTTTTCCACGATTTTGACTTCGGTGGCGATGGAAGCGTGGTCGGTACCGGGAAGCCAAAGCGCCTCGAAACCTTTCATGCGCTTATATCGGATTATGGCGTCCTGAATGGTATCGTTGAGGGCGTGTCCCATATGAAGCTGCCCCGTGATATTGGGCGGCGGAATGACAATGGTAAACGGCTTTTTGTTCTTATCGGGCTTAGCGTGAAAATACTTTTTGTCCAGCCATTTTTTGTAGATTCTGTCCTCGAAGGACTTCGGGTCGTATGTTTTGTTCATAATTGCTCCGAAAAAATAGTTTACGGATACGATTATAACACAAAAAAACGTCTTAAGCAAGTTTAATTTACGGCAATAAGCGTAAAAATAACGCGCTTAATCCGATTAAATTTTCTTTAATCCGTAAGTTTAACATACTTACGGCTATATGCATAAAATGGACTATGCGATCGATCCCCCCTGACGGCGGGCGCGCAAAATTAATCACTACTTACATTTTCATTAACGGAGGAAAAAATGAAAAAAACAATCGCTCTTTTTCTGATTGCGGTAACGGCGCTTATGAGTTTTGCGCTTACAGGCTGCAAGGACGACGGCGACGGTCACGTCAAAATACGGCTGTCGGAAGTAACGCACTCCATATTTTACGCGCCTTTGTATGTCGCAATCAATAACGGCTACTTCGAGGAGTACGGTATGGAAATCGAACTTTCCAACGGCGGCGGCGCGGATAAGGTAATGACCGCGATTACCTCGAAATCGGCCGACATCGGCTTAATGGGTCCCGAGGCAACTATTTACTGTCAGGCACAGGGACAAAAGGACTATCCGATAATATTCGGGCAGCTTACGCAAAAGGACGGCTCCTTTTTAGTGTCCAAAACTCCCCAACCCGACTTCGAGTGGAGTATGCTTAAAGGCAAACACGTACTTGCGGGCAGAGTGGGCGGCGTTCCCGCGATGACCATGCAGTATGTCGTAAACAACGCGGGGTTAGACGAAGAAACGGACCTTAACTTTAACACGGACGTAGCCTTCAACATGATGGCGCCCGTATTCGAATCGGACGACACGGTGGACTACACCACTCTGTTCGAGCCCACAGCATCCGAATTTGAAGCATCCGGAAAAGGTTATATAGTGGCGTCGGTAGGCGAAGCCAGCGGCGAAATCCCCTATACTTCTTTTTCCGCAAGCAAAAGTTTTATCGAGGAAAATACCGAGCTGATAAAGAATTTTTTACGCGCGGTCAAAAAAGGATACGATTACATCAAAGACAACACCGCCGAAAAAGTTGCCGAGTCGCTTGAACCCTCTTTTGCGGGCACTTCTTTAAGTTCCATTGCCGCCTCGGTAACAAGCTATCTTGAAATCGACGCATGGTGCGACGACCTTGTGTTTACCGAGCAGTCTTATATAAAACTGCAGGACGTAATGGAAAACGCGGGATTTTTAGAAACGCGCGTGACCTATACCGCGGCGGTTGACAACACTTACGCGCTTGCGATAGCGCAATAAGCGAATAAAACTTTGCGGGTTTTACCCTCTTGAAAAGGTACTGCCCGCAAAGCTTTCTTTTGCCTTTTACGGAGAAAAAAAATTATGGATATGCTTTCGATAAAAAACGTTTCGCTTTGTTACCAGACTCCCGAGGGGGAAACCGACGCGCTTAAAAACGTTTCTTTAGACGTAAAACAAGGTGAATTTGTTTCGCTTGTAGGTCCGTCGGGATGCGGAAAAACCACGATTTTGTCGCTTATAGCGGGACTTATCCGCCCCACCGAGGGAAAGATTTTCGTTGACGGAAAAAGCGTTGATGGAAAAGCGGGCTGCGACGTGGGATATATGCTGCAACGCGACCAGCTTTTCGAGTGGCGCACCATACGCGACAACGTAATGCTGGGGCTGGAAATTCAGAAGAAAAAGACCGCCGAAAACGTCGAATACGCGGAAAACCTTTTGATAAAATACGGGCTTAAAGATTTTTTCAAACATTACCCCGGCGAATTGTCCGGCGGTATGCGGCAAAGGGTAGCTTTGATAAGGACGCTTGCATCTGTCTCTTATACACATCTGACGCTGCCGACGAACTCTAGGGTGTAGA
>UQSP01000001.1 GCA_900543755.1 uncultured Eubacteriales bacterium | reverse complement strand
CTACACCCTAGAGTTCGTCGGCAGCGTCAGATGTGTATAAGAGACAGGAAAAATTCTATCACTTTATCGTAATAAACCAACCCTCAACATAAAAGTCTTTATAATAAAGTTTAATCGGATAAAAGGTAATAGCGACTGCACAACAGCTGTTTTAATAACACTGGACACAGGCAAAAAATCAAAGAAAAAGGCGTACCGCTTTTATCGCGATACGCCTTAGTGTTTATTGAATGTTTTTTACGCTTTCTTTACGCCGTCGGCCTTGATAACGAATTTGATTTTGTCGCCGATGTTAAGTTTGGGAGTGCCGGCAACGATACCGGTAAAGTAAGGCTGCATACCGTCAACGCTTGCATAGACGATGGTGTTGTCGCCAAGAACATCAGCATCTTCGACAACGCCGGAGATGACAAGCTTCGGATTAGCCTGAACGGCTTCCTTGCCCGTTTCCATGTTCTTGTAATCGACGATAACTTCATATTCGCCCTCGTCGAACTTGCCGTCGTCGTTAGGCAACGTAAGCTTGCTTTTTCCGAAAGAAACGACAGCGTATTTGTTGACGATAGTCTCGGGCTCGGCCTGAGGCGCGCCTTCAGCGGACTGAGCGGGTTTAACTTTGGTAACGACTTCCTTAAGGGCAACTTTTGCAAGCGTCTTGTTATCGGAAACCGCACGGAAAGCAATAATTCTTTCGCCCGAATACATATCGAACAGCATGATTTTGTCGGGGTTGACGTAATAGGTAAGTTTTGCCCCGTTCTTAACGTCCGCGTCAAGCGGGTGTTTAGCAACCATGAAAGTAGTCTTGCCTTTGACTGCGGAATAAACAGCCGTGAATCTCGGGAAAGGCTCGGTAAAATCGGCGGTAGCTTTGATGACAGCGTCGAATTCGGAAGTAGCTTCGGTGGTCAAAGCTTCGGGCGGAATACCCAGTTTGACCTTGCCGCCTACGGCGCCGGGAGCGGTAAGTTTTGCAGCAACCGCCTCGGGAAGCACGATTTTGCTGTCGCCGAAGGAAATCACCAAAGTATTGCCCTCGCCCACATTAAGCTCAGCGTCAATCATATTGTAACGCGGTACGCCCATGATAGTAAGCTCGGTCTTATTATCGAAGAAATGCAGGTGATGCGCGTCGATGGCGAGTTTAACGTTTTCGCCCGCCTTGATGGAAGTACGAGCGTCGATACGTGCGACGGTATAATCCTCTTTGCCGTCAACTTCCATATAAAGGAAGGTTTCGTTTCCGAGTTTTTCCATAACGTCGACGTGCGCGTTGATAACGGTATTGGGCGAAGAAGAAATAAAGATTTCCTCGTCGTGAATATCTTCGGGACGGACGCCCAAAGTAATTTCCTGTCCGATATAAGCCTCGTCGATAAGGCGTTTTGCCTTCTCTTCGGGAATTTCAATCTTGTTGCTGCCGAAAGAAGCGTACATCTTACCCTTCTCGCGGGAAAGCACGGCATGCTCGAAGAAGTTCATCTGCGGAGAGCCCAAAAAGGACGCAACAAACTTATTCTCGGGGCTGTCGTAAAGGAACTGAGGAGTATCGACCTGCTGTACGATACCGTCTTTCATGACGACGATACGGGTACCCATGGTCATAGCCTCGGTCTGGTCGTGGGTGACGTATATAAAGGTTGTGGCAAGTTTGTGGTGAAGCTTGGTAATCTCGGTACGCATCTGAACACGCAGTTTCGCGTCGAGGTTGGAAAGAGGTTCGTCCAGAAGGAAGACCTTAGGCTCACGCACTATAGCACGTCCCAATGCGACACGCTGACGCTGACCGCCGGAAAGCGCTTTGGGCTTACGCGAAAGCAAAGGAGTGATGCCGAGGATGGCCGCAGCCTCCTTAACCCTGTCGTCGATTTCCTGAGAAGCCATTTTTCTGAGACGCAGACCGAATGCCATGTTTTCATACACGGTCATGTGCGGATAAAGAGCGTAGTTCTGGAACACCATTGCGATATCCCTGTCTTTGGGTTCTACGTCGTTGACGAGTTTGCCGTCAATATAAAGCTCGCCGGCGGAGATTTCCTCCAGACCTGCAATCATACGCAAAGTGGTGGATTTTCCGCAACCCGACGGACCTACGAACACAATAAACTCTTTATCGTCAATCTCCAGGTTGAAGTCGCTTACTGCCTTAACATTGCCCGGATAAATTTTGTAGACGTGTCTGAGCGATAAACTTGCCATAATCCTCTCCTTATTCTTTTATTGATTATCGCTATTATTGTACTACATTAGGCAAATAAATATCAATAACAATTTGCATAAAATTTAAGACAAATAATATAAAATTTGCACAATACGCATAATGCGTTCGCAAAGACTTCACAAGGTTTTCACAAAACCGTAATACAGATTTTTTATTGCGTCCCGTCGCTTGACTTGATTGCGCCTTTGTCTTATAATATAGAAAGTAAACAAATCATGCTTATCAAGGGGCTGAAATGGACTTAAAGAAAATCAAAGAACTGTCGAACAAGTATTACATGAACGTTTTTCACAGGCAGAATATATGTTTTGTCCGCGGAAACGGCAATAAGCTTTACGACACGACAGGGAAAGAATACACCGATTTTGTTTCCGGAATCGGTGTAAACTGTTTAGGCTACAACAACCCCGACCTTACCAAAGCCATTTCGGAACAGGCCGCTAAACTTATTCACTCAAGCAATCTGTATTATAACGAAGAACAAGCCGCGCTTTGCGAAAAGTTGCTTAAAGATACGATTTTTACCAAAATGTTTCTTGCCAACAGCGGCGCCGAAGCAAACGAATGCGCCATCAAACTGGTCAGAAAACACTATAACCTGCGCGGTCAGCACCGCCCCGTCATCATAACCGCAAACGGCTCCTTCCACGGCCGCACGCTTGCCACTTTAACCGCCACGGGCCAGGAAAGTCATTATAAAATTTACGAGCCTTTGCCCTCGGGATTCAGGCACGTCCCCTACGGCGACCTTAACGCCTTGAAAAACGCGCTTACCGACGATGTGGGCGCGATAATGCTGGAAGTTATTCAAAGCCGCAGCGCGATAAGACCTGCCGACTACGACTATCTTGTAGGGGCGTACGCGCTTTGCCGCTCCAAAGACGCACTGTTCATTCTGGACGAAATCCAGACGGGTATGGGCAGAACGGGCAAAATGTTCGCGTTTGAACATCACGGACTTCAGCCCGACATAATAACCGTTGCCAAAGGGCTGGGCGGAGGATTGCCCATTTCCGCCGCGCTTGCGCGCGGAGACGTTGCAAACGCTTTTGCGATTGGCGACCACGGCTCCACCCTGTCGGGCAACCAGCTTGCCTGCGCCGCCGCAAGCGTAGTCGTTGACAAACTGAAAAACGGACTTTTGGAGGAAATAGCGCAAAAAGGCGAATATTTTTCGGGAAAACTTGCGTACTTCAATAAATACAAATTCGTAAGCGGCGTTAAAGGTCTGGGGCTATTGCAAAGCGTGGAGCTTGGAAGCGCGCTTAACGGCAATTACGTCGCGGCGCAGCTGCTTAATGCCGGAGTGCTGGTAAACTGCACTAAACAGAACGTGATAAGATTGCTTCCGCCGTACACCATAGAAAAACACGAAATCGACGAATTCTGCGAAAAACTGGACGATATTTTCAGAAACACCAATCTGTGAATTTGTCTTTTGCGGTTTAATCTCGTCGGCTTGATTATTGACAGATTTATAAAATAATTTACTATAAATTTTATAATATAGGTTACACTTTTTTGCGCCGTCAGGTTGAAAAAAACCGACGGCCTGATTTTTACAAATCGGATAAAACGCCGATAAAAAAATAAAACCCGTAAACGCTTTACGCTTACGGGTTTTAATATTGCTTGATTTATTCCTTTTGATTTTCTTCCGAAGACAGCTCGTCAAGAGTAAGACTGTAAGCGGGCAAAAAGGTTTCGAGGAAATAGTTTACCGACTTGGAGTCAAATGCGCGAAGTTCCTCCTCTATGGCACGCTTGGCCTGAGTAAACTCCGTATTGTTGGAATTAAGTTCCTCCACGCACTTGATGTAAGCGGTAATTTTGTCGGCGTATTTTACCAGTTTTTTCTCTTCCTGCGAGGGCTGAACAAGCGGCTGAAATTCGTCGAACAGTTCGGGCGGAAGAGTATTAAGGATTCGTTTTTCCGCAATCTTTTCCACTTTTTTATAAGCGGAATTTATTTCGGGACTGAAATATTTTATGGGCGTGGGCATATCGCCCGTAATCACCTCGCCCGTTTCGTGATACGCGCCCGCAAGACCTACTTTGCAAGCGTCGAAATTGCCGCCGAAAAACTTGTTTTCGATGACGGCAAGCGCATGAGCCACCCAAGCCACCTGCAAACTGTGCTCGGCAACGTTTTCGGGAACTGTGGAATGCATAAGACCCCAGCGGTTTATATACTTCATTCTCGACAAAAAAGCGAAGAAACGCGAATTCAAAAGTAAAAAACGCTCCTTAATATTATTTTACTATAACAGATTTTGCGGTTTCGGCAATATTGTCGGCGGTAAAGCCGTAATACTTCATAAGCGTAGACGCGGGGGCGGAAGTGCCGAAAGAATCGATTCCCACTACCTTACCGTCAAGACCGACGTATTTATACCAGGTAGCCGTACAGCCCGCCTCGACTGCGACGCGCGCCCTCACCTTTTTGGGTAAAACCGCCTCGCGGTAGCTGTCGGACTGCTCGTCGAACAGTTCGCAGCAAGGCATACTGACAACACGGGCTTTGATACCCTCCTTTTCAAGAATCGCTTTTGCCTCAAGCGTAACGCCGACTTCGCTGCCGGTCGCTATCAATATGACGTCGGGAGTACCCGCACAGTCTTCCGCGACGTAACCGCCTTTAAGAGCGTCCCTGCCGCTGCTTTCAAGCTGAACGAGGTTCTGACGCGAAAGCACAATCGACGTGGGGCATTTTGCGGTAAGCGCGCTTACGTAAGCCGCAGCCGTTTCGCGCTGATCGGCGGGACGGAAAACGCGCATATCAGGCATTGTGCGAAGCGCGGAAAGCTGTTCTATCGGCTGATGAGTGGGACCGTCCTCCCCTACGCCGATACTGTCGTGAGTCAATATATACATGACGGGCAGTTTCATGATTGCGCTCATGCGCATCGCGTTTTTCATATAATCGGAGAACACGAAGAAAGTGGAGCAATACGTCTGAAGCCCGCCGTGGAGCTGCATTCCGTTGCAAATAGCGCTCATTGCGTGCTCGCGAATACCGAAATGGAAATTGCGTCCCGCGCGGTCAGCCGCCGAGTAATCGCCCGCACCCTTGATATAAGTCTTGGTGGAAGGCGCAAGGTCAGCCGCTCCGCCCACGATATAAGGAACCGCCGCCGCAAGTTTGTTGAGGATAATTCCGCCCGAATTGCGGGTAGCGTCGGCTTTCTCGCCTTTTGCCCAAAGCGCGTCGTCGTGAATAAGGTCGGGAAGCTCGCGCTTCAAAGCGGACTCGAACAATTTATAATCTTCGGGATACTTTGACTTGTATTCCTTAAGCGTGCGTTTCCACTTACGCTGATAACCCGAAAAACGCCTCTGCATAGAACGGGTGTGCACATAAACCTCGTCGGGGACGGTAAAAGGCGGATAATCGTAACCGAGGTCTTTTTTCATCTGCTCGGTTACCGCAGCGCCCAAAGGCGAGCCGTGGCTGTCCGCGCTGCCCGCTTTAAGCGAGCCGTGGCCTATTACGGTATTGACGATTATGAGAGAAGGTTTAGTCGTTTCCTTTTTGGCGCGTTTGATGGCTTTGTTAAGCGCGTCCACGTCCTCTCCGTCGGTAACTTTGATGACCTGCCAGCCCTGAGCCTCGTGACGTTTGGCGACGTTTTCGGTAAACGCCGTATCGGTATCGCCCTCTATGGTGATGTGGTTGCTGTCGTAAATCACAATGAGTTTACCAAGCTTCCAGGTGCCCGCCAAAGAGGCGGCCTCGCTTTCGATACCCTCCATCATGCACCCGTCGCCGCAAAGCGCGTAAGTATAGTGGTCTACTATTTTGCAGTCGTCTTTATTGAAGCGCGCCGCAAGCATGGTTTCCGCCACGGCAAAACCCACGGCGTTTGCTACGCCCTGTCCGAGAGGGCCCGTGGAAGTTTCCACCCCCGGGGTATGTCCGTACTCGGGATGACCGGGAGTACGCGACCCGAACTGACGAAAGTTCTTGATATCGTCCATCGATACGCCGTAGCCGAAAAGATGCAACAGCGAATACAGCAGCATGGAGCCGTGTCCCGCACTCAGTATAAAACGGTCGCGATTGAAAAACGCGGGGTCTTTGGGGTTGTGGCGAAGATTGTCCGCGAAAAGCGTGTAACCAATGGCGGCACAGCCCAACGGAAGTCCGGGATGTCCGCTGTTTGCCTTATCTATTGCCTCGGCGGACAACACGCGTATCGCGTTTACGGTCAACTGTTGAATTTCCTTCATTATGGTTCTCCTTGAAAAATTTTTTCTTTTTTTTGCGCTGTATATCAAATAACAGAGTATCCGACGAAAATTGTAACTTTTTTTATAAGTTTTGTCAATGAAAACGCGTTGTCAATACGCAGATTAACCGAATGTGAAGATAAAAAAATCCGAGTTACAGATTGTCGACGTTAAGTCCGTCGAACGCCTTGAGATACTCTTTTAAAATCGCGGCGATGCGGTCTGCTCCGCCCTCTATATCAGACTCTATATTGACGGGCATTATCGGGTCGTGGACGCTCATGCGTACCAGGAACCAGCCTTTGAGCGCGGGGACGGAAACGCGCGCGCCTTCGTAATTATCGGGCGCCACGACAAGGCGCGGGTCCTTCAGCTTTTTAATGCTTTCTATAATAAAATTACCAAGCTCCTTCCAGTTGTCGGTTTTGAAAGACAAGCGGACTTCCTTTTCTTCCCGCGCGGACTTCAATCCTTCGATAAGCGACAGCAAATTCTTGTTTTCCCGTCTTAATTTTACGGCTTCGATAATTATTCGGGTGACGAGATAAGCCCCGTCGTCAAGGAAATAGTTTTCCTTAAGCGCGGCGTGGCCGCTGGTTTCGATGGCGAGCGAAGCGTTTATTCCCTCACTGCAAAGCCTGACTGCCTCGTCGATTACGTTTTTATATCCGCGCTTAAAGCGGTGATGGACTCCGCCCTTGCTTAAAATAAATTCCTTTAATCCGTCGCTTGTGACGCTGTCCGTAACTATCGTTGCGCCCGGCTGCTGCTTTAAAATTATCGCCGAAATCAGCGCGATAAGCGTATTGCGGTTTATTTCCTTTCCGCTTGAATCGACTATTGCCGCGCGGTCAACGTCAGTATCGAAAATAATACCCAGGTCGGCTTTTGCGTTAAGCGTGGCTTGGGCAACGGACGCCATAGCCTCGCGGTTTTCGGGATTTGGTATATGATTGGGGAAATTTCCGTCGGGGTCGAGAAACTGACTGCCCGAAGTATCCGCGCCCAGCGGTTTAAGCACGCGTTCGACGTAAAAGGCGCCCGCGCCGTTTCCTGCGTCCACGACGATTTTAATGCCGTCAAGAGGCTTGTCCCCGCCGCATTCGCGTTGAACCAGCCCCGTCAGAAAATCGCAGTAGTGCGCCATATAATCGTCTTTTATCACTTCGCCTTTTTCGGAAGACACGAGTTTTTCTTTACGGGAAGCAAGCTCGAGAATTTCTTCTATCTGACTGCCCTCGAGTCCGCCCGAAGGCAGGAAAAACTTAAGGCCGTTTTTATCGCACGGGTGATGCGAAGCGGTAACCATTACCGAAGCGGAAGCTTTGGTCGAGGCGAATTTCGTCATCATGAACATGGACGGCGTAGAACACAATCCGCAGTCAAACACCGTGTAACCCGCGTCCGAAAGCGACTTTGCCGCAATTTCTTTTATGGCAGGCGAAGAAAGGCGCGAGTCGCAACCCACAGCCACGGTTTTACCCGATACTCTTCCCTGAAGCCAGAATCCGAACGCGTCCATAATGGAGCGCACCGCCTCTTCGGTAAGATTAACCTCGCTTCCGTAACCGCTCAGCGCGGTACCGCGTACGTCTGTACCGCTTTTCAGTTTTTTCAATTCCATGACAGTTCCTCTTTGAATTAATGTTGTTTTTGCAGTTTGTTATACAAAGAAATAATAAGGTCCGCACATTTTGCGGGGCCCATGCGCGTATTGTCCACGCGGAAATCGGCGTACTTTTCGTAGAGGGGGGCGCGCTCTTTCATGATAGTTTCAACTTTTTCCCTGCCCCCTTCGCGCACGAGCGGACGGTTTTCGTTTCGGCTTACTCTTGCCCATATTGCCTCTGAAGAGGCGGTCAAAAGCCCCACAATTCCGTTTTGCTTAAGCGCCGCCATGTTCTCAGGATTAAGCACCACGCCGCCGCCGCAAGCGATGACCGCGCCGTCCAACGCGCCCAGAACTTTATAAACCTCGGTTTCCCTGAGGCGGAACTCTTTCTCGCCGAACTTTTCAAACGTTTCGGTAATTTTTTCCTTGTACAGCGACACGTATACTTCGTCGCCGTCAAAGAACGGACGGTTCAGCTTTTTGGCTATTATTTTGCCCGTCGTGGTCTTTGCCGACCCCATCATTCCGATAAGAACCAGATTTTTCATTTGCGGTCAGACGCCTTTTTTACGCAAAAGCGCTTCCGCCGCAAGGATATAGCTGTCCGGACCGAAGCCGCATACGGAACCCGCGCAAGCCGCCGCGATAACCGATTTGTGACGGTATTCCTCGCGCTTGTAAATATTGGATAAATGCACCTCGACAACAGGCGCGGAAATACTTTTTATGGCGTCGTGTATGGCATAAGAGTAATGAGTGTACGCGCCGGCATTAAGCACGATTCCGTCCGCGTCGGAGGAATGTATCTTGTCGATTATTCCGCCTTCGGAGTTGGACTGAAAAAACTCCAGCGTCGCCCTGTTCCCTACGTAATCGGCAATTTTTTCGTTTATCTTAGCAAGCGTCATTGTGCCGTAAACGTCAGGCTCGCGCACGCCCAGCATATTGAGATTGGGTCCGTTTATCACCAGTATTTTCATTGCGTTCTCCTTTAACCTTTGTTTGTTTGCCTATAAACCGCTTTTATTTATAATAAATACGGCAATTTAAATATTCCTCGCGATTTTCGAGGTCAGCTTGTCCATAAGCTCGTTATAAATTTCCCGCTCCAGCATTTCGTCTATATCGAAGCCGCACATTATACGGTCGGATTCTATCGCCTGAAGTATAAGCATTCCCAGCCCGTTGGCGGTTTTGGAGGCGCGGTTACAGTACAGAAAATCGGTCTGCGGCGGCGAATAAATCGTGTCGTACGCCCATTTGACCCTGTGCCTGTCCAAAAGATTTCTTACCGTGCCGTCGTCGTCCGCGCCCACAAGCGGGTTTTCGCCTTTTCTGAGCCCGCAGCTGGTGCAGTTTACCACAAGGTCGGGTTTTATATCCTGAAGCCGCGTGAAGCGAACCCCGAACTCCTCGCACAGTTTTTCGGCTTTGTCGCGGGTGCGGTTCCAGACATACACTTCAAATCCCTGATTTTTAAGCTCCTCGATAATGACGCGCGCCACTCCGCCCGCGCCGAGAATAAGCGCGTCGCCGCCGATTTTGCCTATATCGCCGAAACAGATTTTAAGGTCCTTGGTAAATCCGTATCCGTCGGTGGAAAATCCGAACATTTTACCGTTTTCGATACGCACGGTGTTCACGCTTTTGGGCGGCTGTCCGTCGAGAAAAGGTATGATGTTTTCCTTGTGTGGTTTGGTAACGTTGAAGCCGTCGTAATCGCGCCGTAATCTTTCCGCAAGCAAAGGAAGCTCCTGCTTTTCCACGGAAATAAGCTCGTATGTGGCGTCAAGCCCCATTTTTCTGAATATTTCGCCGTGGATAAGTGGCGAAAGCGAATAGGAAATATTGTGACCGATAAGCGCAAACTTCTTCACTTCTTCTTTACTCCGATAACATTTCGTAAAATCCCGGATAACTGACGAACGCACATTCGGGATTGAGAATTTCGGCGCCGTCACGAGACAATGCCGCCGCCACGGACAACGCCATGGCTATGCGGTGGTCGCCTTTAGGGTCGATAACCGCGCCGCCCTTAAGTCCTTTTCCTCCGTGAATTATCATTCCGTCGTCAGTAGCCTCTATATCCGCGCCCATGGCTTTAAGCGCGCCCACCGTGGTGTCGATGCGGTTGGTTTCCTTGACCTTAAGCTCCTCCGCGCCGCTTATTACGCTTGTGCCTTCGATAAAACAGGCAAGCACCGCAAGCGCGGGAATTTCGTCTATAAGATAGGGCATTATGTCTTTCCCTAAACTGAAAGGCTTAAGCCCACTGGCATACTTTACGGTAATGTCCGCGCTTTTTTCGGCATTGTTTTTTACCGAAGAGAAAGCAATATCCGCGCCGCACTCCTTCATAACCGTGATTATGCCCGCGCGCGTGGGGTTGATTCCCACGTTTTTAAGCGTCACCGCGGCGTCCTGTTTTACGGCGGCAAGCACCATGGCGTAGGCGGCGGACGAAATGTCGCCCGGCACTTCCACGTTAACGGCGTTAAGCTTGCTTTTCATCACCGACACGGTATAGTTTTCTATCCAGATTTTCGCGCCCATGGCTTTCAGCATAAGCTCGGTATGATTGCGCGAGCGTATCTTTTCGTGAACGCAGGTTATTCCCTCCGCCGAAAGCCCCCCAAGCAGAATCGCGCTTTTGACCTGTGCGGACGCAACGGGCATTTTATAAGAAATTCCGCGCAGTTTTCTGCCGTGAATGGCGACGGGCGCGCGGCCGCCTTCCGTCCCGACTATATCCGCACCCATTAAAGAAAGCGGCTCGATGACTCTTTTCATGGGGCGCGACCTTATCGAAGAATCGCCGTCAAGCGTAAAATCGCCCTCTCTTCCCGACAAAAGACCGCATAAAAGGCGGAAAGTAGTGCCCGAATTTCCCACGTCCAGCTTTGCGGAACCCGGATTTTCCCTGCCCTCCACGGTTACGGTATTGCCGTCCGTTTCTATATGCGCGCCCAGCTTTCGCATGCAGTCTATCGTGGACACGCAGTCGTTGCCGAGAAGCGCGTTGGTTATTTTAGCTTTGCCCGCCGCAATCGAATTGAACATTATCGCGCGGTGAGTAATGCTTTTGTCAGGCGCGGGAACAACGGTTTTTACGAAATTTTTTACAGGCTTAATTTCCAAAGCATTAACCCCCTTACCATTTCCTCGTACGACAGTTTTATCTCACGCGTGTTTTCGTAATCCGCAAGCATGACCGAAATCCTGCCGCCTCCGTTTTTCTTGTCCTTCATGCACGCTTTCGCCACGTTTTCGGGGTCGAAATCGGGCACGGTAACTCTGCAGCGGTCCGTCCATGCGTTTATCTCCTCGAACATTTGAGAAGAAAGTCTGTCGCGCAGTATAAACGCCTCCGCCTTAAGTCCCATGAGTACGTATTCCCCGTGGGAGCATTTGTGGTTGTCGACTTTTTCCAGCGCGTGCCCCACAGTGTGCCCGAGGTTAAGCGCTTTTCTCGGACCCGATTCGTAAAAATCGCGTGAAACCACGTCGCGTTTATATGCGATACATTCCTTTACGCATTCGGATACCACGGAGTCGTCACGGTCGAGAAGATTGTCGAGGCTTCCGTCCAGAAGCGCGTGAACCTTTTTGCTTAAAAACGCCGTCTTTACGATTTCGCCCACGCCGCAAATCCATTCGCGCTCGGGCAGAGTATAGAGAAAGTGCGTGGAAATATAAACTTCGGCGGGCATATGGAACGCGCCCAGAATGTTTTTGTAGTCTTTAAGGTCCACCGCGGTTTTGCCGCCCACGCTGCTATCCACCTGCGAAAGCAAGGTCGTGGGAACGTTTATCCACCTGACTCCGCGCATATACGTCGCCGCCGTAAAGCCCGCAAGGTCGCCCACCACCCCGCCGCCTACGGCAATTACGGTGGAGGAACGGTTGCAGCCTGCCTCCAGCATGGCGCGCGCCGCTTTTCCGTAATACTCCAGCGTCTTGCTGTCCTCGCCTGCGGGAATGATATAATGTGCCGCGTCGGAAAACAGCGAACCGTACGTTATCGCAACGTTAGAATCGGATATGACGAATGCGCTTTTATCCCTTGTAAGAGCGGATATCTTTTCGCTTAAATCAAAGCCCGTAACGATTTTGGAATCCATATTCTTCCCTCTTCTTTGTAAGTCTTTGCTTGACTTCGTCCATACGGTCGCCGCCCAACGTTTCCAGAATTTTGTCCGCGATAACGAACGCCGCAACCGCCTCAAGCACCACGGCGGCGGCGGGCACTGCGCACACGTCGCTGCGTTCGGGCGCGGATTTTACCGCTTTCCCCGTGCGGATATCCACCGTTTCCAGTCCTTTCATGACGGTAGGTATGGGCTTAAACGCGGCGCGTATTATAATATCCTCGCCGTTGGACATGCCGCCTTCTATTCCGCCCGCATTGTTGGTACGGCGCACGACCGACCCGTTTTCGTTGTAAATTCTGTCGTGAACCTCGCTGCCCAAAAGGTCTGCACAATCCCTGCCCAAACCTATTGAAACGCTTTTGACGGACTGGACGCCCCCCACCGCGCCCATAAGCGCGTAATCGAGTTTACGGTCGTACTGCGTATGAGAACCTATGCCCGCAGGCACGCCGGATATGACCACTTCCGCTTCGCCGCCCACGGTATCGCCTTTTTCGCGCGCCTCGTCGATGCGGTTTATCATCTTTTGCGCGGCGCCCGAATCCATACAGCGCACTTCATTTAAGTCGGATTTTTCGATAAGCTCCGCCACCGAATGATTACCGCAGTCGCATTTCACACCGCCGATGTTATAGACGTGCGAGCCCACGTTAATACCCAGTTCTTTCAAAAACAGCTTGGCTATCGCGCCCGCCGCCACCCTTGCGGCGGTTTCGCGGGCGGAAGCACGCTCCAGCACGTTGCGCGCATCCGAAAACCCGTATTTTATACAGCCCGTAAGATCCGCGTGCCCCGGGCGAACTTCGGTCAGCACGCGTTTACTCAGGTCACACTCGCCGTCGCCCATTATGCCCGCCCAGGACGGGTAATCCTTGTTGTTTATGATAAAAGCCAAAGGTGACGCAAGCGTAAAGCCGCCGCGCACACCGGAGAGTATTTCGATTTTGTCCGTTTCGATTTTCATTCTGCCACCGCGGCCGTAACCCGACTGACGGCGCTTAAGTTCGTTATTCACGAAATCTTTGTCTATTTTCAGTCCCGCGGGCAATCCGTCAATGATACCCGCAAGCGCTTTACCGTGCGATTCGCCCGCATCCAGAAACCTCATGTTTTTACTCCTCCCGTAACCTTTAACGCTTGTCCTTCAGCCCCAGCAAGGCGATTGCCCTGTCGTAATCCGATTCGGATTTAACGGATATTCTCAGCGCGCCGCCCACGCCTTCGCGCGAATTGATAATCTGTATGCCCGAAATGTTGATGTCGTTGTCCGCAAGCAGTTTGCTGACTTTGGAAATCGCGCCCACTTCGTCCTTTACGTCAAGGTCCAGACAATACTCGTTTAAATACACGCGGCGATAAGTAAGCGCCTCGCGTTTTTTTCGCGCGGACTCAATCAGTTCTTTGAGTTTATCCCTGTCGCCGTCACAGATTGCTTTCCTGATTTTACCGAACTCCTCCAAAAATCCGTCCATATCTTTAATGAGATTTTCGCGGTTGAGAAAAGCGACGTTTGTCCAGAAATCAGCGCTTGAAGCGGCGATGCGCGTCGAGTCCATGAATCCCGTACCCACGAATCCGTCCTCTTTAAGCGCGTATTCGCTTAACGCGTAAGCAGTCATGTGCGGAAGATGACTGACTTTGGAGGCGCGGGCGTCGTGTTCATCCACGGTCATCACCACGGGATTTGCCTTAAACAGCCTGACGAGGTTTTTAAGATACTCGACGTCGGCGTCAAGCGTACAGTCGTACTTTACTATTGCGTAAAAAGCGTTTTCGAAAAGGTGAGCGCGCGCCGCCTCTATCCCGCTTTTTTCGGTGCCCGCCATGGGGTGTCCGCCCACAATCCTGCCGCGCACGCCTTGTAAAATTCCCTTTACGGACGCCACATCGGTGACTATCGTTTCCTCGCCCACAGAGGCTACGACCTTTTCCACCGTTTCGCGCGTGTAGCCCACCGGAACGCAAACAAAGACCGACTCGCAGCCGTAAAGCGAGTCGATCTCCGCGCAAGAATCTATGATATTGTTTTTCAAAGCGAACGAGAGGGAATCGGCGTCCGTTTCGACGCCGACGACGTAAAAGCCGTTTGCCTTAAGCGACAGGGCTATCGAGCCGCCTATCAGCCCCAATCCAACCACTCCGATTTTTCTCATGCGCTGTCCTTAAAAAAGATTTCGCATCGGGAAAAGCAAAGCGTAAACGCTTAAACGCGCACTTTACCGCGATACATTACAATTATATAATAATTTGCATGAAATTGCAACGGTTGCAAGGCGCGCATGCGGCGTTTTTTTGATTATTCAGGAGTGAATGTGTTCGCTTTGCCCTCCGAAAAGCGAATGAATTGCACAAAACAGCGTGTATGCCACTTTCTCCTGGTAAACCGCGGTTACCAACAGTTTTTCCTCTTCGGGGTTTGACAGGAAACCGCATTCCACCAATACGGAGGGGTACTCGGTGCAGTTTAGAATGTAGTAATCGCCCGTTTTTGCCACCCTGTCCCCTTCAAGCGAGGAATTAAGCGTATCCTGCACGCTTTCGGCTATTTTTTTCGATTCTTCGCCCTCTAAGCAGTAAAACACCTGAGCGCCGCGTACCGAGGAAAGCGGATAAAAGTTCTGGTGAACGGAAACCACAAGGTCGGGTTGAGCTTCTTTAATAATGTCCCTGCGTGCCTCCATGTCGCGCAGTTTTTTGTTTTTGGTGCTTAATCCGTAAAGTCCGTCGTTGTTTTCCCGCGTCATAACCACGTCGTAACCGTTGCGCACGAGAAAATGTTTTAAGCTTTTGGCTATCGCAAGATTGATTTCCGATTCTTTAACGCCCGTGTTTACGCCCGATACGCCTCCGTCCACACCGCCGTGACCGGCGTCTATCACGACCGTTTTTCCGATTTTCGGCACAGAGGAAACTTCAGCCGAGGCATAAGACAGCATGACGCAGCTTAATATGACGGCTAAGACCAGTATAAGACAGATTATTACAGATTTTTTTCTGAATACTACAAACATTTTCATCTCCGAAGTTTTATGTTATCGGTTTATTTTAAAGCGCGGTTTAATTGTTCAGGCCGCCGTACATGCCCACTTTACCCTCGAGCCAGCTGTCGAAAAAGCTTTTAAGCTGTCTGCCCGAGGCTTTTTCAAAGCACCCTATCATGTCGTCGGGCTTAGCGTTTTCGAACTTATATTCCTCGTAATAGGTTTTAAGTCCGCCGAAGAAGTTTTCGTCGCCCAGCGCGTTTCTGAGCGCCTCGAACATCAGTTCGCCTTTGACGTAATTCATGTAAGTGTACTCGAATCCGTCGCTGTACTCGCTCACCTTTCGGGTCATGGACGTGTCTTTATTAATGTGCTTAAAGGAGTCGTAATACAGAATGTACGCGCTTAGTGCGTCCGCCATGCGCTTATTGTAATCCACGTTGTAAGAAGGATTGTTTTCGTAGAAAAGCGAAGTGGAAAACTCGGTAAGTCCCTCGTCCATCCATGCATGAGCCACCTCGTTGTTACCGACGGCGGCATACCACCACTGATGAGCCGTTTCGTGGATTATTACTTCGGTGTAAAGGTCGCCGCGGGCAAGGTCGGATATCATCGTAAGCCCGGGATACTCCATTCCTCCGTGTAAAAAGGAAGTTTCCACCGCGGAATAGGATTCGTAAGGATATTTGCCGAAAAGATTGCCGAACGTCTTTATGCTGTCCGCAGCCGCCGTAAGCGAAGTTTCGGGAGAGGCGTCGTCAACGTAATAATAATTGACGTCGATGCCGTCCACTTGGGTGCCCAGCATTTTGAACTCTCCTATCACAGCGGCAAAATCACGCACAGAAGACGCCTTTACCGAAAAAGTTTTTTTGCCGTCCTTGCTCAAAAATGAAGAGGTGCCAGTACTTGCCACGGTAAGATTTTCGGGTACGGTCAGATTGACCTCGTAATCGGCGCAGTCGGAGTAAAAAGGGTCGCCGTTGGCGTAATACGGGTCTGTCACGAAATTGCCGTCCTCGAAAACGCAGGCTACGGGATACCAGTTGCCGAGATTTACCGTACTGCCGGTGTAGCCGAAACGGTGTCTTACGCAAGGAATTTCAAGCGTGAATCCCACGCTTATCTCAGCTTTTTCGCCAGGATAAAGCTTGCCGTCCTCGGGAAGAGCCACGACCAGAATGTCCTCGTCCTCGCCGGCGATTTCCACGGTCTGGTTCTGCCCCGCAAGCGTAACGTAATTAACGGCTATACCGCCGTAAGACATTCCTTCGGGGTATGCAGTCGACACCATGTCCGCAGGAACAGGCGAAAAACGCGCGCCTTCCCTGAACGCCGCGGGATACAGATGAAAGCACACTTCGTCGAGTATGGCGTCCGTCCCGTTGACGTAGGTAAGCGTCATGTCCGCGGATACCGTCTTGTTTTCCTCGTCGTAAACGGCATTTATCGTGTATTTACTCAGCTCTTCTTCTTTTTTGCCCCGGTCGCAACCCGTAAAGACGGTAAACGCCAGAATTATGCAAAGCGCGACGGCAATTAATCCGAATTTCTTTTTCATGTCAAACACCTTTTTTCTTTTATTGTCGTATCCGCTTTTACCGTGCGGATATAATATCGTATGCCGAAGGATTTTACGATATGACTTGTAAAGAGAAAGAGGTTTTTTCCGTTTGCCGCCCTGCCGACGATTTGTCTGACGGCGTAAAAAAAATACCGAAACGGTTTTACGGGGCTTTTTTCCGCTTTATTTAACCGAAAAAAAAACAACGCCCGTAAAAGAGCGTTGGTAGTTTTTATAAAGGTTTCGGCTTTAAGACCGCTGTGCCGCAATATTTGTTCGGGCGTTTCAGTCTGTTACCCACCCTATCCGTTTATATACCCGCCGCAATAATCTGATTAAGGTTCTGTAATCAAAAAAAGGCAAGCGGGAGTAAAGTTTTTTGCAGCCGTTCCCCCGCGGCAAAGCTTTTTTCGCCGTGGTAATTAATGCGGGACGGCGGGATTTACAGACTTTCCTTACAGGTAAACACGTCGTCGCAGACCGCCTCGGCAAACTGCTTTTCGTGGCTGACCAGAAGCAGCGCGCCTTCGTATTTTTTAAGCGCGGAAAGCAGCACGTCTTTGGCGCGCACGTCCAGGTGGTTTGTGGGCTCGTCCAGAATAAGGATATTGGAAGTGACGTTCATGATCGTAAGCAGTCTTATCCTTACCTGTTCGCCGCCGCTAAGGTCCGAAATGTGGCGCAAAGCCATTTCGCCACGGATACCCACGCGGCTGAGCTGAGTGCGTATTTCCTTGGAGCCGTAACGCGGAAAACAGTCCGAAATGTAGTCGAAAGGCGTCTGCGAAGTATTGCGGAAAGACAAGTCCTGCTCTAAATACGCGGGTTTTGCGGCGATATGGAATCGGAAGTCGCCGCCTTTTTTGGGGATAATGCCCATAAGCGTTTTTAACAGCGTGCTTTTGCCTATGCCGTTGGTGCCGCGCACCCACAGTTTGGTGTCGCCGCGCATACTGAAATTTACGGGCGGAAGCAGCACTTTATCGTAGCCGATAAGCAGGTCTTTTACTTCAAGCATATCTTTGGTGTTAAGCATCACGCAGGGAAAATCGAAACTTGCGTCCAAAACGGTGGCGGGTTTTTCCATGACCTCGATGCGGTCAAGCATTTTTTTGCGGCTGTTTGCCATGCCTGCCGTGGCGGCGCGCGCCTTGTTGCGGTTGATGTAATCCTCCATGCGCTTGATTTCCGCCTGCTGACGGGCGTAATCTTCTTCGTACTGCTTTACCGCCATTTCGTGCTGAACCAGAAACTGCGAATAGTTGCCCGTGTATTTACGGATACTGCCGTTTTCTATACTGACGATGTACTTGCACACTCCGTCCAGAAAATCGGTATCGTGGGAAATGACCATAAAGGTTTTCTCCCAGCCGTTGAGAAATTTAATCAGCCAGTCAATGTGCTCGACGTCCAGAAAGTTGGTGGGCTCGTCAAGAAGCATGACGTCGGGCTGCTCCAGAATCAGTTTGGCAAGCATGAGCTTGGCGCGCTGTCCGCCCGAAAGCGTTGCAATGACCGTGTCGTATCCGAAAACGTGCACACCTAGTCCGTTGGCGACTTTTTTAATCTGTGCCTCTATATCGTAAAAATGCTCGCGCGTCAAAGTGTCCAACATTCGGTTTGACTTTTCAATCATGCGGTCAAGCTGTTTCTCGTCCGAAACAAAACCCATTTCCTCGTACAGCGACTGAAGTTTCGCGTCCAGCTCGTAAAGATGCGCGAAAGAGGACTGAAGATACTCCATGACCGTAAGGCTGCGGTCGATGTCCGCGTGCTGGTCAAGATAGCCGTAACGAATACCGTTAAGCCAGATAACCTCCCCTTCGTCCTGGGAAATATTGTGCGCGATGATATTGATAAACGTGCTTTTCCCCGCGCCGTTAAGCCCGACTATGCCGACGTGCTCGCCGTTGTTTATGGTAAGGTCCGCGTTTTTGAAAAGCACTTTCTGGTCGTAAACGTGACTTAATCCGTTGATTTTAAGAATACTCATATTTTTGTCCGTTCATAAGGAAACGCGGTTTCAGCCGCGTCCCCCGAAAAATTTTTTTTGTTTTGTTATCCGTTTTTGTCTGCCGAGATTTAACCGTTTACGAAATCCGAATTGTAGACGTAAACGTTTGTTACGGCGATTTTGCCTTTAACCAGCGCGCGGCCGCCGTGAGCGCGTCCCTCGATTCTCAAATCCTCGGTGGAGAACGCCGACAGGTAATCTTCGCCTACCTGAAGCACGATTTTATACGGCTCGGTCACATAGCCCGCAAACACAAGGCTTTTGCCGCTGTTGCCCTTAAGGTCGATTATCTTGACGCCTTTGCGGTAGCGCGCCATGATGTCGAGGTCCACCACAAGCACGCGCTTTGCGTAACCCTTGTCGGTGACCAGCACTATTTCTCCGCCGTCCTGAACCTGCCGCGTGAATATACATTTGTCGCCGTCACTGAGGTTGATACCCTTGACGCCGCCCGAAATCCTGCCCTGAAGCGGAATGTCGCTCATGTCGGCATTTAGACTCATGCCGCTTTGCGTGACAAACACAAGCGAACACTCTTTTTTCTCGGTTTCAATGCCGATGACTTTGTCGCCCTCTTTGAGTTTGATTGCCTGAAAAGCAGATTTAAGCACGCCGTATTCTTTCCACTCCGTCTTTTTGACCATGCCGCTTTCGGTATAGAACAAAAGATTGCCTTTGGGAAGTTTTTCCGTAAGCGGAAGCATATAGACGATTTTTTCGCCCTCGAGCGCGGCGGGACACACGCTTTTAAGCGAAGCGCCCTTTTCCTTCCACTTTCCGTCGGGAAGTTCTTCAAGGTCCAGCTTGTAGCAGTTGCCTAAATCCGTAAAACACATTATGCGTTCCGCGCCCGAGCAGTCTATTATCGAGGAACAAAGCTCGTTTATCGTGGAATTGTCGGTAAAGTCGCGCGTCGCCATGTTGTAACTTTTCATGGGCATACGCTTGATGTTGCCGCGCGCCGTATAGCACACCACGCTGTCGTCCACAACTCTCGGTGCGCTTTCGTCGGGTACGTCGTATTCTTTTTCCGATTTCAGAATTACGCTTTTACGAGGAGTTTTAAAGTTCTTTTTGATGGCGAGCATTTCGTTTTTGACCACGTCCATCTGCAGCTTTTTGGAACCCAGTATTGCGGTAAGACGCGCAATTCTTTCGCGCAGTTCCTTAAGCTCCTGCTCAAGCTTGAACACCTCGAGATGCGTAAGACGCGCAAGACGAAGGTCTAAAATCGCGTCCGCCTGTCTTTCGCTCAGCTTAAACCTTACGCGCAATTTGTCGCGCGCTTCCGACGTGGACTGACTTTTTTTGATAATGGCGACCACTTCGTCGATGTTCCTGACGGCTATGACAAGTCCTTCCAGAATATGCTCTCTTTTACGGCAGTTTTCAAGCTCGCACTTGGTGCGCTTGACTATAAATTCGCGCTGATAGTTGACATAATAGGAAATTATTTCCATAAGCCCCAGCGTCTTGGGCTTGCCGTCCGCGATGGCGACCATGTTTACGCCGAAAGACGTGGACAGATTGGTGGACTTGAAAAGAACGTTGAGTATGGCTTTGGGGTCGCTGTCCTTTTTGACTTTGATTACGGCGCGTATCCCGCTGCGGTCGGACTCGTCCGCGATGTCGCTTATGCCCATAAGCACGCCCTTCTTTTCCTCACGAAGCTTGAGTATGCTTTCTAAAAGCGCGGATTTATTGACCTGGTAAGGAAGTTCGTCGATGACGATAAGGCGCTTTTCTCCCTCCGCCTCGATATGCGTTTTGGCGCGGAGAATAAGCTTGCCCCTGCCCGTTTCGTAAGCTTTCTTAAGCTCCTCGTCGGCGATTATATATCCGCCCGTAGGAAAGTCGGGACCTTTTATAATCTTCATCATCTCGCTGAGTTTAATGCGAGGATTGTCGATGTACGCCACCGCGCCGTCTATGGTTTCGGCAAGATTGTGCGTGGGAATGTTGGTGGCAAGGCCTACCGCTATGCCCGACGCGCCGTTTACCAGAAGATTGGGAAAACGGCCGGGTAAAATTTCCGGCTCCTTAAGCGTGTCGTCGAAGTTGCAGCCCCAGCGCACTATTTCGTCGTCGGGCGAACCCATGTCCTTCAAAAGCTCCATGGCGAGCGGCGTAAGACGGCACTCGGTATAACGCATGGCGGCGGCGCCGTTGCCGTCGATATCGCCGAAGTTGCCCTGCCCGTCCACAAGCGTCGCGCTCATGTTGAAAGGCTGAGCCATTCTTACCAGCGCGCCGTAAACCGAACTGTCGCCGTGAGGATGGTATTTACCCAAGCAGTCGCCCACCACGCGCGCGCACTTTTTGTACGGTCGGTCGGGATACAGCCCAAGCTCCATCATGTCGAACAAAATACGACGCTGAACGGGTTTAAGTCCGTCTTCCACCCTTGGAAGAGCACGGTCCAAAATAACGCACTCGGAGTACGGTATCATGGATTCGTGCATGACGTCTTCCATGTTTTTTAAGATTATTCCGTTGTTTTCTTCCATTTTGACCTCGCGGGGGTTATCCTATGTTATCTATAAAAGAATCTTCTTTGTTAAAATCCGCATGCTCCACTATATAATTGCGGCGCGGCTCTATCGCGTCGCCCATAAGCACGCTTACCAGCTTGTCAGCAAGGGCGGCGTCCTCGATAGTGACCCTTACCAGCTTGCGTTTTTTTGGGTCCATGGTAGTGTTCCAAAGCTGGTCGGCGTTCATTTCTCCAAGTCCTTTATAGCGCTGGATTTCCACGCCCCTGCCCATTTTCTTTTTAAGCTCCTCCAGCGCGGCGTCGTCGTAAGCGTATTCCGCCTGACCGCGCTTTTCCACTTTGTAAAGCGGCGGCAAACCGATGTAAACGTGTCCTTCGTTGATAAGTTCGCGCATATAGCGGAAGAAGAAAGTAAGCAGAATTGCGCGTATGTGCAGTCCGTCCTGGTCCGCGTCGGAAAGAATCACCACTTTATGATACTTGAGGTTTGCAAGGTCGAAGTCCTCCCCGAGTCCCGCGCCAAGGGCGGATATAAGCGTGCGTATCTCCTCGTTGGCAAGCACCTGGTCAAGACGCTTTTTCTCGGCGTTCAGCGGTTTGCCTCTTAGCGGCAGTATTGCCTGGAAAGAACGGTTGCGCGCCTGAGAGCAAGTGCCGCCCGCGCTGTCGCCCTCCACGATGAACAGTTCGTTAAGTTCGGGTTTTTTGCCCGTGCAGCTTTTAAGCTTGCCTACGGTATGAAAGTTGTCGATGCTGTTTTTGGCGCGCGTAAGCTCCTTTTCCTTGCGCGCGGCTTCCCTGACTTTTGCGGCAAGCAAGCCTTTTTTGACGGCAATTTCCGCAATGGACTGATTTTTTTCGAAAAACGCATTAAGCTCGGAAGTGATTATCGCTTCAAGCGCGGACTTTGCCTCCGTGTTGCCCAGCTTAGTCTTGGTCTGACCTTCGAACTGAATGTTCTGCATCTTTACCGACAGAACGGCGGTAAGTCCCTCGCGGTAGTCGTCGCCGATAAGGTTGGCGTCCTTTTCCTTTAAGAGATTGAGTTTGCGCGCCCAATCGTTCATGACCTTTGTAAGTCCCACTTTAAAGCCCGTTTCGTGCGTGCCGCCTTCGGTCGTGGGAATGTTGTTGACGTAAGAAAAAATGTTTTCAGTATAAGCGTCCGTATACTGAAAAGCTATTTCCGCCTCTATGTTGTTAACTGCGCCCGAAAGGTACACCGGGTCGGGAAAAGCGGGAGCCTTGGTTTCGTTAAGGTCGCGCACGAAGTCGATAAGGCCGCCCTCGTAATAATATTCTTTGCGTAAAAATCCCTCGCCGAAAGTCACGCGCTCGTCGATGAGATAGATGTGCACGCCCTTATTGAGGAAAGCAAGCTCCTTAAGTCTTCTCGAAATGGTTTCGGTGTTGAAGCGCACGGTTTCGAAAATCCTGTCGTCGGGCATAAAAGTGACAAGCGTGCCGTGCTTGTCCGTTTTTTCGCCCGTGTCCGTAAGGTGATTTACGACCGCGCCGCCTTTTACCTTGCCGTTTTCCTCGCGGCTTTCGAAATTCATGCGGTAAGTCGTGCCGTTTTTGTACACTTCCACGTTAAGCCAGCGCGAAAGAGCGTTTGTGACCGACGCGCCCACGCCGTGAAGTCCGCCCGAATGAGCGTAGTTGTCGTTGCCGAATTTTCCGCCCGCGTGCAGTTGCGTAAACACGACCTCCACGCCGCTGACCTTCATCGTGGGATGAATGTCCACCGGTATTCCTCTTCCGTTGTCCTCCACCGACACGGAGCCGTCCGCATGTACGGTGACGCGTATCGTATCGCCGTAGCCGTTTGCCACCTCGTCCATGCCGTTGTCGACGATTTCCCACAATATGTGATGAAGTCCTCTTGCCCCGGTGGAGCCGATATACATACCGGGACGTATACGCACCGCGTCCAGTCCTTCGAGTATCTGAATGTCTTTTGCGTTGTAATCCTTTGCTGACATTTTTTCCTCCGTAACCGCCCGAATCCGCATAGTTTTAAGCAAGCGGGATAAATCGGACGCGTTTTCGTCTTACCCTTTCATTGTACCATAAAACGCGCTTTTTTTCAATCGTTTTACGTTGAATTTTTATTCAGAAAAACCTCTTTTTTCTCCGTCAGTTCACGTCGCGGCAACGATACTGTATTATTATACGTTTACAATGCATAATTATAAATATTTTCGCATATAAGCGCAACGGGACCCTTTATCGTGGAGATAAAAAGTCCCGTTTTGTTGATAAAATTTTCAAATCGGCCGCGTCCCAACGACAAAGAAAAGCGATTACTTTGACGACGTAACGGTATCGAAAAAGCTTACCGCGTCCGCATAAGTCTGCGCTTTGTCAAGCTCGTTAAGAATTTCGTGCCGGGCGCCGGGATACAGTTTCATCACGGGTTTAAGCCCCAGACTTTCGTAATGCCTTTTAAGTTTTAAGACAAGCTTGCCGCATCCCCCCACCATATCTTCCGCGCCCGAAATAATAAGCAGCGGGAAAGACGGCGGCAATTTTTCGCAAGGCGACGCCGCAATCGACTTAAGCCCTTTGAAAAACCAATAATAAAAGCCGTTGCTGCAGGTAAACCCGCAAAGAGGATCCGCGTTGTACTCACCCACCGCTTTTACGTCGCGGTTGAGCCATCCGCCCAACCCCTCGCCGAATTTTTTGTCGTATTTTTCAAACGTGAGCGCGGCGAAAATGTTGCCGGGCTTATCCGCTTTTTTCTTGAGTTTTCCTTTTGCTATACGGTAGCCGAGGTTTACCGCGGCGCCCTTCATCAGCGCGCTTCCGCAAAGCACCGCGCCCGAAAGCGGATTCGGGTCAACGGAAAGATACCTCTGCGTCAAAAAAGAGCCGTAACTGTGTCCGAAAAGAATTACGGGAAGATTGTACTTTTCCTTAAGCATAACGGTAATGTCCTTAAGGTCCTGTACTGTTTTTTCGAATAGGTCGCCCTCGCCCTGAAGTCCCAAAGCGTCTTTGTCGGTAAGCCCGTGCGCGCGGTGGTCGTCGCCCGCGACAATGTAACCGCGGGAATTGAGAAACGCGGCAAAGTCGTCGTAACGCGCGATATGCTCCGCCATGCCGTGCACAATCTGCACGACTCCGCGCGGGCAATCGACATTATCCCATAACGCAAGACTGATTTTTTTGCCGTCGCGCGCCGTAAACCATTGTCTTTCCATGTTTACGTCCCCCTTGTCAAGTTTTTTTGCAAATCCGCACAAAAAGGCGTATTCGTTTTTTAATCTTCCAAAACGCGAAAGCCGATTAAAGCCCGAAAGCGCACAAACGCCGATTAAAACGGATTGCAATGCATATATTAGATTATACAGGAGGCAAAAAAATAAGTCAATGAAAAAAATCATACTCACGGGAGGCGGAACGGCGGGACACGTCATACCCAATCTCGCGCTTATTCCGCGGCTTAAGGCTTTCGACGAAATACATTATATAGGTTCGGTGGGCGGCATGGAGGAAGGCCTTGTGCGCGAAAACGCACCACAAGTCGTCTATCACAGCATACCTTGCGTGAAATTCGTGCGCTCGTTATCGCTGAAAAATCTTGTCATTCCTTTCGGACTTATCAAAAGCGTGAACGCGGCGAAAAAAATTCTGAAAGAGGTACAACCCGACGTCATATTTTCCAAAGGCGGATATGTGGGACTTCCCGTCTGTTTTGCCGCAAAACGAATACCCGTAGTCTTACACGAAAGCGACCTTAAATTAGGGCTTGCAAACAAGCTGGCTTTAAGTAAATGCGACAAAATTCTCACCTCTTTTGAAACCGATTTAAAAAAGGCGGTCAGGACGGGCGCTCCGCTGAGAGAAGAAATCTACCGCGGCAACCGTCTTAAAGCGCTTAACGAATGCGGTCTTTGCGAAACTCTACCATACCTTCTCGTCACGGGCGGCTCAAAGGGCGCAAAGGCCATTAACGAAACGGTTTTTGAATCAATCGACGCGCTTACCGAAAGATTCAACGTAATTCACCTTGTCGGGAAAGGCAACGCCAACGGGCTTAAACGCCCGGGCTACTACCAGAAAGAATTTGCTTCCGACATGGCGGACTGGCTGGCGCTTTGCGACTTTGCGCTTTGCCGCGGCGGCGCCAACACTCTTTTCGAGCTTGCCGCCCTCGGAGTACCCGCGCTGATAATTCCGCTTCCGAAAACAGTATCTCGCGGCGACCAGATAGACAACGCCTTGTACTTTAACCGTCATTACGGCACCAAAATTCTTTTTCAGGAAGACATGAACAAAGAAACGCTTATCGACGCGCTTGACAGACTTAAAGCGGACGCGGCGGAAATAAAATCCGCCTTAAGCCGCGCCCAAGGAATAGACGGCACAAGAAAAATTGCGGAAATTCTTACGGATTACGTCGAAAAATAAAATATAAGCGCGAGTTTTGCCTTAGCGTCCCCCACAAAGCCCGACAGTGCTAAAATAGACGTCGAGGTGAATACGATATGAAATTACAAAAAGCGCAGTTAAGGCTTATAATTCTTTTGAATGCCGTGCTTGTAGTGCTGGTCGCGGCAATAGCCCTTGAGTGTATACTTGGCGACAGGACGCTTACTCCGCCCGACGCCGAAGCGGAAACTCCTATCGTTTCCGACACCCCGAAGCCCGAATACAGTCTTGTGAGAAAAGCGCGGCTGTCGCTTTCCGACGCCATAGACCTTGAAACCAATATCGGCGGAAGCGGCGACGAAGCCCTTGTGGACGCATTTGCCCTCAGCGGAAAGCTTTACATATTCGGCAACTCCTCCTCTTCCGACTTTGACATGACGGACGCACAGGGCAGGGCTTTTATGTGCGTAACCGACGAAGACCTTTCCACCGAGCGTTTTTCCTTTTTGGGAAGCGGCGAAAAGCTGGAACGCGTCATTTTCGGAGAGGGCGGATTTCTGACGGTTTTTTCGCATGAAGATAAGCTTACCTTACGGCTTATAAACTTTGACGGAAGTCTCATTGCTTCCGCGCACGCCGATACAGTTACCGCAGCGGAGTTTTGCGACGTAAAACTTTTCGACGGCAAATACGGGCTGATTTCTTCCCTGAAAAGCAACGCCATCGATAAAAACAAGTTGCTTTTGCAGATTTTCGACTTCGAACTCAAGCTTACTTACGAAAGGATTGTTTCGTCCGCATATTCGCTTTCATACATAGACTGTTTCGAACTTTCAGGCGCATACAAGTTATTTTTCAACGCCTCTTCAGACCTCGGACGGCACGCGGGCGTAGCCGACTGCACTACGGCTACCCAACCCGAAATAACTTACGTCGAAAAAGGCGAAGATTACCGCGCGGACGCCGTCGCTCCTTACTCAGGCGGTTGGGCAATGGCTGTCGTCTACCGCGACGAGGGCGGAATAATGCTTCTGGACGGAAATTTCAGAAAACAATCCGTCGTATACTGCGAATCTCTTTCGCCCTCCCGTGCGGAATTAATGTTTGCCGACGGGCTTTATTACTCGACGTTTTTTACGGACGAAGGAAGCGTAACTTACGCATACGACGCAAACTTCTCCGAAAAAAGAGATTTGCCTTCTTTCGGCGGATTGAATAAGCTGTTCGACTGCGTTTCGGGCAACGGCTATGCTTTGTTCCTGGGCAAAAGCGAATCGAAGCTTGCCGCAATAGGCAGCGCGGAAACCTACTACTGTGAATTTGCCGGCGACAACGCGGATAACGCAAAACTCATAAAAAGCGGCGACAACATATTCGTTGCGGCTGTGGTTAACGGAGTAAACGCGGACGCTAAGGACAACTTCGGCGGCGCGGACGTTTGGCTTGCGCGGCTTAGAATGTAATACGCAAAAAAAACTTTACGCCGATATACTTTATTCCGAAGTTTATAAATGATAATTTTCAAGCAGAACGGCATAAGACAAGCCGCGCAACGATTAACATTGCGCGGCTTTTAAGTTTACAGTTACGGTTCTGCTTAATTTTTACAGCGTGCGACATAAAAAATGAGTACACTTTAATCGGTCCGATTAAAAAAGCCGAATCACCCGCACTAAAATTTTTAATCTGTCGACAGTGAAACCTCCCAAACGCTTTAACGGTTATTTTTCGCTACCGCCAAAAAGAAAAAAATTATACCTAAAACTACTAATACACCTATCATTTGTATAAATTCTTCACATTTCCATTTTACAAAAAATATCCGATTGGTTTATGCAACGTTAAAAAACGAAAAACTTACGGAGTTTCGGGTAATGGTTTTGTACCTGCCGCTATACTGCGGAAAAATTTTAACGCGCTTTTTTGCCGATACTTAGTATACGCTTAATCTTTTGATAATTTCTTCCGCGATAAGCGAGCTTCCGTATTCGTTGGGATGCACGCCGTCCGCCGAAAGCGATATTTCGGGATGCGCTATTTCAAACGCCGCCATAATTCCGTCAAGAGGCACATATTCCACTCCCTCCTCGCGGCAGGCTTTACGCAGCATCAGAATTTTAGGCATAAGGTCTTCGTAATAGCAGTATTTGTCGGGGTCGTCCTTAGTAAGGAAAGGCTCCAGCACCAGCATTTCGGCGCCCAGCTTTTTAACGCCCGAAATCACTTTTTTAACGTTGGCGTAGTACGTCTCGGCGTCCGTGGGGTCGGACGAGTCGTATCTGCGCCAGGTGTCGTTGATGCCTATTAACATGATGACGTTGTCGGGTTTAAGCGAAACGACGAACTCGTCGAATTTTTCCACAAGGTCGGCGGAACGGTAACCGCTTATACCGCGGTTGAATACCTCCGCTTTTTTATACAAAAACGTGTTGTTTATATAGCTTTCCACTTTTTTGGAAAACGTGGAGAGCGAGTGCAAATCGTTGCGGTCGCGCCCTGCGTCCGTTATTGAATCGCCTATAAAAACTATCCTCGCGTTGTCTTTGATTTTCATATCCTTTTATCTCCTTTTGAGTTGAATTAATGCCGTGAATTTACGCGCGGCGTTACAGAACGTACCAAGCTTAAATTACCGTTCTTGTAATATTATAATTCCGCAAAATAACAAAGTCAATAAAAAAATACCGACGTTTTAACAATCGGTATTTTATAATATCGGTATTCATGTTTTAAAATGCGATTTGTCTTTTGAATATCTTATATTAAGGTTTACGATAGCTTTGAAAAAACAATTAAGGTGTGATTTTAAGATAAATTATACAAAATGGGTTTGGCATCGTCAGACAAAAGACTGCGCATGATTTTAACGCATCGAATTACTTGATTTTCACCGCGTTGTCCGAAAAGTCCGTGTCCGCAAAAGGTGAGCGCATTGCTCCCTTGCCCGTAAGCTCCTGCTTGGCGGTAAGGAACACTTTTTTGTCCGAGCCGCCGCGGCAATCCGTGACGACGATTTCGTTTTTACCTGTTTTTATAAGCGGCGACGGGAGATATACGGTTTTATGAGGTCCGCAGGCAAAATATCTGCCGAGATTAAATCCGTTTATAAAAATATTGCCGCGCGTAAATCCCGTAAGGCTGACGAAAGTTTCGCCTTTTTCGTCGGCATAGAACTCGCCTTTATAAAGGGTATGACCGTCTTTTACGACTGCGCCGTCTAAAGGTTTGAAAATGCTGTCGGGGATGTTATCATAAGAAATACAGTACACGTCGAAATTGTAAAGAACGCGGTTAACGTGATAAACGACGTTTCCGATTATTCCTTTTTTATCGTAAATGACGTTTCCGAAATTGCATCTTCCGAGATTTTCGACAACTATGTCTACGCGGGTATCGGGCGCCGATGCGTCGACCTTGACAACGGTTTCTTTTTCGCCGTCGCGCACTATTTCGCCTGCGGGTTTACCGTTGACGTAAACGGTTGCAATGTCGCGCACGTTTTCTATCCCGAGGCTTATCGGGCTTAAAGAGGGCTTAGCGATGCGCGTAGAGTATACAATCGTACCGTATCCCTGCCCCGCCTCCTCCATGGAAATCGGTTTATAGCAAAAGGTTTTTTTGTCCTTGAGCGCGTCGAGATTGTCCGCAACGGAGGCAAAAGACGTAAGCTTAACCTCCCCGTATTCCACTGTTTTAACGGGGGAAACGGAAAGCTCAGGAAGTTTTTTGCCCAGGTGCTTATAAATGACTTCGCGTTCGGCAAGATATTTATCGGTTATTTCGCCGTACTCGTTGAGCGGTGCGTCCGCGTCGTAAGAAGAGCTTTGCACCAAAAACGTGTTTTTACCGTCGACTTGTTCGTAAACGGCGCCGTTCATGTAGCCGAAATTGCTTCCGCCGTGCGCCATGTAAAGATTGACCGACGCGCCCTCGTTTAATATCGTGTCGAGGTGAGAAGCGATTACTTTTGCGGAGCGGTGCGAATAATCCATATTGTATTTTACGCTTCTGCCGTTCCAGAATTCTGTAATCATGACGGGAAGACCGGGGCGCAGGCGCTTTATCATGTCGATGCTGTCTTTTGCTTCGTAACCGCGGAAATTGCCCGTTGCGAACAGTGAAGGTACAGACCCGCTTTCAAACATGAATTCGTCGGATTTCCATGCACCGTCGGAGGTGAACAACAAGCAGTTTAACCCCTCTTTTATAAGGTGATTTTTTACCGTTTCGAGATGCTCGGGGCAAACGGTGTAACCGCCGTACTCGTTTTCCGCCTGAACGGCGATAATGCAGCCGCCGTTTTCGGCAAGACGCGGTCTTAAGATTTCCGCGACTCGGCTTAAATACCTCAGTGCGTATTTAAGATATTCCGGGTCGTTGGTTCTAAGCGCGCAGTTTTTATTCAGCAGCCACCACGGAAGGCCGCCCATGTCACATTCGGAGCATATGTAAGGACCGGGCCGGACAATCACCTTAAAACCCAGTTTTCCGCATAAATCGATATAGGCGCCTGCGTCCAGCATACCCGAAAAATCGAATTTTCCCTCCTCTTTTTCATGGTAATGCCACGCCATATAAGTCTCAATGGTGTTAAGCCCCATTTCCTTCAGCTTTTTAAGCCTTGTTTCCCACTGCTCGGGCAAAACGCGGAAATAGTGCATCGCTCCGCTCAAAATTCTGAAAGGATTTCCGTCCAATAAAAATTTTCCGTTTTCGGCGATTAAAGAGCTCATTTTTTCCTTACCTCTTCGGTATCATATTTTATTATGTAAAACAAGTATAACCGAAACGGATGAATTTAACAACTCGTTTTTTAACGTAACAGTGTCGTTTTTTCGCATTCGGAGTTTGTTCAGAAAAAAACTCCCTCTATAAAAATTTTGAGTCCTATCGCGACCAATATTATTCCGCCGATGAGTTCCGCCTTGTCGGCAAGCACCGCGCCGAACTTTTTACCGATAAATACCGCCGCAAGACTTATGACAAACGTGCAGGCGGCAATAATCGCGCAAGCGGCGAAGATATTCACTTTAAGCGCGCCGATTCCGTTTAATGCAAGCAAACTTATGCCGACGGCAAGCGCGTCTATGGAAGTTGCTATCGCCTGCACCGTAAGCGCGCCTACGCCGAGGTTTTTGACGGTTTCTTCCTCTTCTTTGCTCTTTTTAAGCGCCTCGTATATCATTTTGCCGCCTATAAACCCCAGCAAAACAAGCGCGACGTACGGAGCGATGGATGCAACCGCTTCGGCAAACAACGTGCCCGCAAAATATCCGATCAGCGGCATTACTCCTTGAAAAACCCCGAAAAACAAGGCTATCAACAGTATTTTCGTTAGACGCATTTTCGGCTCGTTAAGTCCGTTTGTCATGCCGACCGCCGCCGCGTCCATCGAAAGCCCCACTCCCGTAAGCAAAACTTCCAGAATTCCCATAAATAAAACCTCTCCTTTATCCTTATTTCCGAATAGAAGAAATTATACGTTCACGGGCAAAAGCAAGGACATAAAAAAACGAGACCATGCACCTCTACCCGTGCATAAGTCTCGTCAATTACTATTAAACCCGGACAAACCGTCCATCGTGTGGATTTAACAACTTCGGTTGAAGCCGACTACTCCCTTATGGTAATATTATATTACCAAATCGACTTAAGGTTGTCAACCTTATTTTTGCGTTTTAAGCCTGAAACAATACAATCCGCGCAAATGTTAGGTCTGAGTTGACTGTTTGCCGAACATGCCGATTAAACCGCATTTTACTGCGATTACGGCCGCGGTCTTAAACGAATCTGTCAGAAGCCGAATTCCGTGCGGCGTATGATATGATTCTGATAGCAAACGTCCAGCTCGCGGAAATAACCGCTCCAACCCCAGACCCTGACTATAAGATTTGGGTATTTTTCGGGATGTTTTTGCGCGTCAATCAGTGTGTCGCGGTTAATCGCGTTTATCTGTATCTGATGCCCGCCGAGGTCTATGAACGTTTTTATAAGCGCAGCGGTCTTTTTTTCTCCCTCCGAATTACGGAAAACCGTGTCGTGAATCTCTATCGTGAACGGACCGCCGTTGCATACTTTTTTAAGGTCTGCTTTGGTAAACGACTGCACGGCGGAAAGGGGTCCTTGGATTACCGCGTCAAGCGACGGCGAAAAACTTGAGCCGTATGCCTGACGCGCCCTTCTTCCGTCCGCGGTTGCGCCCACCTTAGCCGCGCTTAAAACGTATTCCATCGCGCTTCCCGTGCCCGCACGGTATATTCCGCCGCGGTTATTGGGCTTTTTGCTGAGATACAGCGCGAATTTATCCATTAAAAACGCGCCGAGATTGTCGACGTAATCGTCGTTGTTGCCCATTTTCGGAGAGTCAAGCAATTTGCGCCTTACGTCCCCGTAACCCTCGAAATCCGCGTCGAGAGCGGCAATAAGTTCATCTGCCGAAAGCTCCTTCTTTTCGAAAACTTCCTTCTTTATTGCGGCAAGCGCGTCGGCGGCATTGGCTATTCCCGCGCCGTGAACGCCGAAGTTATTGTATTTTGCCCCGAGTTTGGATACGTCCCTGCCCTTTTCTATACACGGAAGGATAAATGCCGAAGTAAACACCGAATAAGGCGTGTAACGTTTGTTGCAGTCCTCTATAATAAAGTCGCACTCATCTTTGATTTCGCACTCGACAAAGCCTAAAAACTCGTCAAAATCTGCGGAAGAAGCAAGATGTTTTCTGACCGCTCGGTCCACGACAAGAGGAAAATTCATGACTCCTATGTTGGGAATGTCCGCCCCATAGCGCGGGACTATGAATTCCCAGCACGCCGCAACCGTGTAATTGCGCGCGTCTTTAAGGTCGTAGCCCCAGTCAACGAGTGCGTCTATAACCACGTCGTCGTTGGAATACTGCGGAAAGCCCAAGCCCTGTTTGGTAAGACGTGTTCCGCGCTCGTAAACCTTAAGCGGAGTGCTTTTGTTTACCCTCAGATTTATTTTGGGGTCTATTATTTTAAGTTCTTCTGAAGCTGTAAGACACATTTCGCTAAGCTCGTTAAACGCAGGGTCGCCGTTTTCGTCGCAGCCGCCCAGCACCATGCTTTGTCCGTTGTCGCCCTGCTGCATACCGGCATACAAGTCCGTATCGAAATTAAGCGATATGAAAAACAGTTCCGTCAGTTCAAGCAGTTCTTCGCGGCTTACTCCGTTTTTTACCGACGCGAGGTAATACGGATACATATACTGGTCGAATCTTCCGATAGTGACGTGATTTACATTGTTAAGCCTTAAAGCGTACTGCAGAAAATGAACGGTTACAAGCGCCTCATAATAATCCCGTGCGCCGCGTAAAGGCACGGAGGAAAGAGCGTTATATAATCTTACGCAACCGTTTTTCTGCGCCTCGACGCGGTATTTTTCCGTTATGTCCGCGCAGGCGTCAAACGTAACGAAAAGCGCGTCGTAAAACGCTTTTGCCTCTTCGTCGGCGTATTCGTACTTACTTAAAGCCTGTTTGCGCAAGCCCTCGATTCCGATTTCAAGCAACGTTTCGTAGTCTGCGGTAATGTTGCCCATCTCGAATATATAAGGCTTATTGACAGAGTCGTCAACGGGCAAAAGTCGGTTAAATCGGTTAAAACCGAACAGGTCTTCTTTGTACAGCACGGGTTTTTCGGCGTCAACCGCCGCTTTAAACAGTTGAGCGTTGCGCATCGCGGGGTGAAGTCCGCTTAATGCGCTTGTAAGATTTTTTCCTCCGTCGGCGCGGTTTTTTCTGTAGCCGCAGTCAAGCAGAAATTCCAGTCTTTCCTTTACTTTTTCCGTCATATTCGCCACTCCCTTTTCCGTTTGACGTCGGATTTTTTGCCGACGCCGATAACGCTTGATTCATTGCCGTAGCCTGCCGCGTTTTTACGGCTACTGCATTTTTTATCTTTTTAGCCTGCGATTTTTATTGCGGCATGATTTCCTTTTAAAAGACGTAACTTTTTTTTACCGCCCATGCGATAAAGCAGGGTCAAAAACTTTTTTCGCAACGTTACCTTTACATTTTCCGCGCGGTGACACCCATGCGCGCAAAAATGTTTTCCCCCGTGTTTACGGGCTTGCTTTCGTCAAAGCACGGGCTGTATTTTTTCAGCACCAGCGCGTATTTACTGCCCGCAAACTTGTTGTAGGGCAAAGTTTCGACGTAATTTACGTTGTTTTCCTTTATAAAAGAGGCAATCGCGGTCAGATTTTCCTCCGTATCCGTAACCGACGGTATAAGCGGTACTCTTGTCACGAACGGCACTTTGCTGTTAGCAAGAGTCCTGTAATTTTTCAGAATCAGCGTGTTAAACGCGCCGCAGTACTTTTTGTGGAGCTTCGGGTCGATTATTTTAAGGTCGTACAAAAAGTAATCGGCCAGCTCAAGCACCCTTTGAAAGTTTTTTTCGGGCGCGTATCCGCTTGTCTGAACGGCAACGTGCACCTTGTTTTTCAAAAGTTTTATGCACTCGCAAAGAAAATCCGTGTCGAAAAGCGGCTCTCCTCCCGAAAAAGTAACTCCCCCTCCGTTAAGGTTAAGAACGGCGGCATTCTTCAATATTTTTTCCGCCAAATCCGCGGGCGAATAGTCAATCCCGCATTTTCGCACAAGGTTTCTCGGGCACGCGTTTACGCTGTCGGCGGTAAGCTTTACTCCGTCTGAGGTCTTTATCCCCGCACGCTCGCAAGCGCCGCAACCAAGACACCCGTTGGGACTGCGGACGTATTCGGTATCGGGGGATTTCCCCTCGGGATTATGGCACCACACGCAATCAAGCGGACAGCCTTTAAGAAAAACCGTCATTCTTATGCCCGGTCCGTCGAATGTGGAAAACTCCTCTATGGAAAACACTTTACTCATGATATGGACGAATTTTCTCCTGCATAGGTCACGCTACAATCAAATTATACGTCCGTATACTTTACAATGCAAGAAAAATGTTGTAAACTTATAGCCATAATTTTACCTAACGGAGAGAGGTTATGTTTTTCCATCAGGTGCACAATTCCATCGGCGGGGAAATTTTTAACGCTTTTGTTTACCGCGACATAAAATGGTACACCCACCTCCACCGCGGGTTCGAGCTGTGTTTCAACTTGTCGGGAAAAATAAAGGCGACGGCGGGCGACAAGGAATATACGCTTACGCGCGGCGATGTTCTTTTGCTTACCCCTTACCAACTGCACTCATACGAATCGCAAGGGCATTCCTTGGCTTACGTTGTGGTTTTTTCGGGCGGATTTGCGGACTCGTTTAACCGTTTCGTTTCGGGAAAAGAAGCGGTAAACGCACTATTGACGCCGTCGGAAGAAACAAAATCCTTCTTTATAAAAAATATGCTTAACGGCTTTGACGCCGCACTCGCGGAAAATTCGGATTCGGAAGCGATTGAGATAAACAAGCCTCCTGTTTTTACGATAAAAGCCTGCCTTTACGCCGTATTTGCCGAGTACATTAATTCCACGCAATTCGTGGAAAAACCGCTGTGCAACAAGCTTATTTTCGACATTCTGGACTATGTAGAGAAAAATTACGCCTCTGACATAAGTTTATATAAAATGGCAGATGCGCTGGGGTATGACTTCAGATATATATCGCGCATATTCGGTAAAACTTTCGGCATAAATTTCAAAACGCTGGTAAATCAGTACCGCTGCGACCGCGCAAAAAGCCTTATAAGCTCCACCGACGACACGCTGTCCGACATAGCCATGAACAGCGGCTTTCAGAGTTTAAGGTCCTTTAACCGCGTTTTCCTTTCTCTCACGGGTTACGCACCGTCGGATATAAGAAAGACGCCCCGCTGAAACGCACTTGACGCTTGCTCCCGCCCCGTCTATTGCGAAGTTTAAGGACCAACGGCTTGATTTTCAGGACTGACGTTTTTTATTTGCAGTCACGGTTGCGTTTACCGAAAGACGCCTGCGCCATGCGAAAACACGGATAAATCACGCATAACGATTAACCGAATAAAAATTACACGCGCACCGCCAAAATAATTGACAAACGCACGCAAATTTAGTAAACTGTAATAGCTTTTGCGGAGGTGGCGGAACTGGCAGACGCGCTGGTCTCAGACGCCAGTGGTTAATTCTCGTGTGGGTTCGAATCCCATCTTCCGCACCATGTCATACACCTATTGCAACCTCAGCCACATCGGTTGGACGGCAATAGGTGTTTTTCTATGTTTTGCGATAAAACCGAACGTGACCGATTATATAATAATTCAAGATTGATTAACGGCGGCATATTTATGCGCTAAAGCTGTGAAGGCGTACCCTGTTTATTTTTCGGGTTCGGCGTTGTGTTTTTATAGACCGACATATCGGCTTGGCGTCTTTCAGGCTGAATTTTGCAATAAAAGAAAAAAACAGGGCGTTTTTATACGGTTTGTTTTAAATTCGAGGTCGCATAAACTTTTTACCGCCAAATAATGATTATGTATGATTAAACCGCTCCCCTTTGACAAAAACCGATAAAGTTATTTATCTTTAAAACACCAGACTTAAAACGTTTTGTTTTTCCGCCTGATTTCGGGCGAATTTTTTAAATTGTTGGGCGGTAAAGACGATTATCTTTGACATCTGAGCAATAAAAGGTTATAATTAGACGTAAAACGTTTTCCGGAGGAATTATTAATGTCGGCAATCGCATTGGTGGGCGCCCAGTGGGGCGACGAAGGCAAAGGAAAGACCATTGACATTCTTGCAAGCAAGGCGGATATGGTGGTAAGGGCTCAGGGCGGCAGCAACGCGGGGCACACCGTGGTGGTGGGCGACGTTACATACAAGCTTCACCTTATACCCAGCGGAATACTTTACCCCGACACGGTATGCGTGATAGGCAACGGCACCGTTATTTCCCCCGGAGTAATCCTTAAAGAAATGGAGAACCTGACGGAAAGAGGCATTTCGCTTGCCAACCTTAAAATAGACGCGCGCGCGCACATCATTCTTCCCTATCATGTGGAAATCGACAAACTCAGCGAGCTTAAACGCGGCAAGGGCGACATCGGAACCACCAAAAACGGAATCGGGCCCTGCTACATGGATAAGGCGGAACGCACGGGAATCCGTATGTGCGATTTCATTAACCCCGAGGTTTTCCGCGAAAAGCTTAAATTCAATCTCGAGGTTAAAAACAAAATAATAACTGCGGTTTACGGCGGAGCTCCGCTTGACTTCGACGCCGTATATAATGAGTACTGCGAATACGCAAAACAACTTGCGCCCTTCGTATGCGACACGTCGGTGCTTGTTTACGAGGCGATTAAAGCGGACAAATACGTTTTATTCGAAGGGGCTCAGGGTGCGCTTTTGGACCTTGACGTGGGCACTTATCCTTACGTTACAAGTTCTCATCCCACGGCGGGCGGCTTCTGCGTGGGCGCGGGCATAGGACCTACCCTTATCAAGGACGTATTGGGCGTGGGAAAAGCCTACACCACCAGGGTGGGCAAAGGTCCCTTCCCCACCGAGCTTGACGACGAAACGGGCGAGCGGATAAGGACAGTCGGTGCGGAATTCGGCACCACCACGGGAAGACCGCGCCGTTGCGGCTGGCTGGATATTCTTATCCTGAAATTTGCGGTGCGCGTAAACGGACTTACGGCGCTTGCAATTAACAAATTGGATACGCTTACAGGCATCGAAAAACTTAAAGTGTGCGTGGCTTACGAAAAAGACGGTCAAAGAATATACGACTTCCCCACCGATATTTCGGAGCTTGAAGGCTGCAAACCCGTTTATGTCGAGCTTGACGGTTGGAAAGAAGACATAACGGGCGCAAAATCCTTTGACGAATTGCCCGCCGCCGCAAAAGCGTACATCGAGTGCATAGAAAAAGAATCGGGCTGTCCCGTAAAAATGGTAGGCGTCGGCCCCGACCGCGAACAGAATCTTTACAGATAAGCCTTATAAGCTTTACCTTAAACACAACGCTTAAGGATAAAATTAATAATTGCACCTGCATTAATTAAACGCATAAAAGTAAAAAAAATAATAAAAGCGCGTCGCTCTTTGCGGTGCGCTTTTTTGCTTTAAGTCGATATACGTGTTTTAAGCTGATGCCCCTACTTCGCTTTAGTTTACGTAATTTTATATCGGTGTCATTGGTTTGATATAGTTGCTATAATTTATTAACCATTACATAGAATCAGCGGCTACTCTATACGTGTTTTAAGCTGATGCCCATACTTCGCTTTAGTTTCCGTGCTTTGATTTGATATCGGTGCTTTGATTTATTAACCACTACATAAAATCAGCGGCTACTCTATACGTGTTTTAAGCCGATGCCCCTACTTCGCTTTAGTTTCCGTGCTTTGTTTTGATATCGGTGCTTTGATTTATTAAACGATTACATAAAATCAGCGGCTACTCTGCATTCAGAACAAAGCAAAAGGAGCCCGCGCATTTACTGCCAAGCTCCTTAAGCCGATATTTAATCTGAAAAGATTAAGCGAAATTAAAACGTGGTGGGCACGAAGAAGTAAACAAGGAAGAGCACTGCCACGATAATGGTAACGACGTGCAAATCCCAAACGGGCTTTTCAGCGCCTTTCTTCTTGTTTACCGCATACTTGATAGCGTCGACGATATAAATGATAAGGTCGATGATTACGTAAGAAAGAATACCGAAGCCGATGCCGTCGGTGATGGAGTAAGCAAGGGGCATCATGGCGATGGTAAGGAACGCGGGAACAGCGTTTTTAACGGTATCTATCTTGACGTTTTTGATGCCCTTAAGCATAAGGCAACCGACATAAAGAAGAGCCGAAGACGCAGCCGCGCCGGGGATAGACGCAAACACGGGCAAAAGGAAGATGGAAAGCAGGAAGATAACGGCCGTGGTAAGCGCGGTAAGACCCGTTCTGCCGCCTGCGGCAATGCCGGAGCCGGACTCAACGAACGTGGTAACGGTGGAAGTACCGAGCATTGCGCCCGTGCAGGTCGCAACGGAGTCGGAAATCATAATTCCGTCGTAGTGGAAAGGCTTACCCTTTTCATCGGCAAGACCGACGGGAACGCAGCAACCGACAACCGTACCCATGGTATCGAACATATCGATCATGCAGAAGGTGATGACGGTCATGATGGCAGGCATAATAGCCTTAGCGCCCGCTTCCCAAGTAAAGCCCTCGGTGAATGCGGAGAAGAAAATGCCGCCTTCCGCCGAGTTGAAGCTGAAGAACTTTTCAAAATATTCCCAGAACTTCCAGGTATAATCGGACCATTTGGTCACGCCGAGAGGTATACCTACGAGTGTTGCGATGATAACGCCGAAGATTACGGCGCCTTTTACTCTGAAATGCTCAAGCACGGCAATGGCGATAAGGCCGATAAGGCAAACCACCGCACCTGCAGCCGCATAAGCGCCCGCGCCGTATGCATTGAAAGCGACAAGGTCGACAAGCGTGCCGGGGATACCGAACAGGAATACTCCGCCCTCGCCGGTAATGGGAACATATGTGGAAACGATAAGTCCGGCGTTCTGCATGCCGATGAATGCGATGAACAGACCGATACCGACGGCAATGGCGCCGCGGACACATTCGGGAATTCCGTCAAAAATCTTTTCGCGAACGGATACGCCGCCTACCTTGATAACGGACAGAAGCAGGAACAAAATACCGCTGATGAGGACAAGCAGCATAACGTTGCCGTAAGAAACCGCAAATCCGAGCGAGCCGCCCAAAATCGCGCCCACGGTATAGTTAAGTCCCATACCAGAAGCCTGTGCAAGGGGCATCTTTGCCACAAAAGCCATTAAAACGGTGCCTATGACCGCGCCAAAAGCGGTTGCAAGGAACACCGAAGACCATTCGGTCGCAGCGGCGTTGCTGCTTAAAATAGCATTGGGGTTAACAACGAGTATGTAAGCCATCGCAAGGAAGGTAACAATACCCGCGACGATTTCGGTACCGATGGAGCTGCCCGCCTTGCTGATGCCGAAATAGTTGTCCAGCTTTTTCCCGAAAGTCTTCTTTTCCTTTACGGGCGGCTGTTCAGGTTCTTGAGTCTGAACTTCGGGCTGAACGTTGTTGTTCGTTTCTTCACTCATAAAAAACCTCTCCTAAATGTTTTTAATACCGCGGACAGCTTGTCCGATTGTATCCTAAACAAAAAAACGCCGTATAAAGCGGCGATACATAATTCGGCATAAGGTTCCGTGACCTATGGAAACGGCAACTTTCCCCTCTTTTGCACTCGGCAAAAAAAAGAAAAATGCCGCCGATAGTCAAACATCCGGCTGTTTGGTAGAAACTACGAAACCCTGTACTTCATATTATATCGGCGCATACGAAATTCGATTGTGAATGTATTTTAACACTATTTACACAATTCTGTCAAATATAAAACACTTTATTTCGACAAATTTTGCAAGAAATTATTTCCTGCAGGCTTTAAATTATGTGCCCTCCTCTTTTTTTGCCGTTTTTAACGCACAATTACCTCTCAAACAAATCCTATAAAATTGCCGCGACGTCAAAAGGTAGATTAACTTTTAAATTTTATGCCTTATCCAATCATAAAAAAAATCTTAAAAACCGACTGCGCTGAATTTTTTACAGTACTCCTTTCCCCTGCGTAATTTTAATTTCGACAGCGCATGCGAAGAGCAGGTAAAATCCGATATAAATAAAAAATACGCTTCCGACCGAGCGTTGATTTTAAAAAAACTCAAACACTTGATAATTTTAATGCGATAATATATAATAGTCTTATAAGAAAGTAATCCACAGGGGTAAAACGTGTATTTCAACATCGCAAAAATAACCGATAAAGGCGGAAGACCGCATAATCAGGACTATGCCGACTTCGCGATAGAAGACAACTTTGTCTGCGTTGCGGTTGCGGACGGACTTGGCGCATACGAAGGCAGCGAAATCGCGGGCGAAACTGCGGTAAAAAGCGTATTGCGCGGATTTATAAAAGCCGTGAGAAAAGAAGAGGAATTTTTCTCGGGTTCGACTATGAACAGGCTTTTCAAACACGCCCACAACGCCATTCATAAAAGAAAAAACGAGCTGGCTGAAATGCGCAACGGCTGCACCACCCTGTCGGTAGCGATTACCGACGGAAAAAATCTTATTGCGGCGCATGCGGGCGACACGCGCATTTATTTCTTTAAATCCAACTCGCTTGAATTTTATTCAAAAGACCACTCCCTGGCGCGGCTTGCCGCCGAACGCGGAGAAATCGAATATTCCGCAATCCGCACGCATAAAGACCAGAACAAGCTTACGCGCGTTTTGGGGTCGGATTACTTCATTCAGCCCGATTTCAAAATTTACCGCGATTGCAGCGCGGAAGACTCCTTAATCGTTTGTACGGACGGATTCTGGGAATACGTATACGAACGCGACATGGAAAAGGTTTTGTCAACCTGCGCGGACACCCAAAGCGCGCTTGACTGTCTTGTCGGGCTTGTTTTAAGCCGCGCGCCCAAGAGCAACGACAATTATTCGGCGGTATTATTGCGTTTTACCGATACTGAGCCGCTTGATGAAGCCAAACGGAAAGACTTAACCGAAACAGAGAACAACGAAGGCTTAATCGGAAACCTTATACAAAACGACGGCGACGAGGAAACCGAAGTACAAAACGCAAACTCTGAAGACGCGGCTTCAGATACCGAAAACGCCAAAAACGATGCCGGCGACTCAGCCGACAAAGAAGAAAACAGACTTACGCCTGACGATTCGGCACCTGTTTCAAAAAACGCCGAAACGGAAAGTGAAGAAGCAACCGCTTCGTCCTGTACTGACGCGCCCAAAAATGACGGCGACGAAAAACTCGATTGACTGACGGTGAAAACATGCCAAAAATAAGGAACAATCGAAATATATGTCTTTACTGTTTCGGCGACCTTGACGAGCGCCGCGTTTGCAAGGCTTGCAAAAAGAAAGCGGACGACGAGCCTAATCTTCCGCATCAGCTCGGGAAGCGTTCGATGCTGCAGAAACGTTATCTTATAGACAAAGCGATAGGCGAAGGCGGATTCGGGATAACTTATGCGGCGTGGGACGTCGTGCGCGGAATCAAAGTGGCGATAAAGGAGTACTATCCCAGCGGATACGTATCGCGTGACCCCAGGTCCAACCGCATAATCATCAACGCGAAACAGAATTACGCCGCCTCCAACCGAGGATTAAAGCGTTTCATAGACGAAGCAAAAAACCTCTCCTCCATCAACAATCTGGCGGGAATAGTAAGCGTTTACGACTTTTTTTCGGCCAACAATACCGCCTATATCGTCATGGAGTATCTTGACGGCATCTCGCTTAAAAAATACGTAAGGCGCAAAGGAAAACTTGACATAGACGCCACTCTCGCCATACTTAAACCCGTTATTCTGTCGCTGGGAGAAGTGCACGCCACGGGGCTTATACATCGCGACATCTCCCCCGACAACATTCTGATTACCAAAAACAACGAAGTGAAACTCATTGACTTCGGCGCGTCCAAAGCCGCCAACATAGGCGGTCAATCCGTATCGATAGTTCTGAAACAGGGGTTCGCGCCCGAGGAACAGTACCGTCTTCACGGCGAGCAAGGTCCGTGGACGGATATTTACGCGCTGGGCGTGACGATATACTACTGCATAACGGGACAGCTTCCGCCCGAAAGCATACAAAGAATGTACGACGACACGATAATCCCTCCGTCGCAGTTAAACGTAAAAATCGATTCTTTCCGCGAAAAAGCGCTTATGAAGGCTTTGGCTGTTTTCGCAAAGGACAGGTACCGTACAATCAAGGATTTTGCCGCGGACATATACAAGGGCGAAGAAAACGAAGATTTTTCCGACCTTAAGACAGTTTTAAGCAAAAGCAATTACGTCCGCCCTTCCGAAGAAAAGACGTCCAATACACAAACAGCCGATGACTTAACCGCGGTACAAACTTTTGACGGAACAAGCGAAGATAAAACTAAAAGCACAGACTACGCCGAAGAACAGGAAACTTTTACGAGCGAGGAATTTTCGAACCGCTCGCAGGAAAAAACCGACGACGCAATCGGACACGGCTTTAACGTAACCGACAAACGGGATGATTTAAAAAACACTTACTCCGACGAAACTACAAAGCCGCGCCGCGAAAATGCATTTGAATCCGTAAACGCAAAGGCTTTTAGGCCACCCGACAAGACGGAAACTAATGCGGAAAAAACAAAAACGGTCGATGCGGAAAACATCGGAGAAAACCTGAATGCAGTAAAAATAACCAAACGCACGTCCGCCGCGTTTATACGCCGCGACACCTCACTGAAACACAGAATAACGCCCGACGCGCTTAAAAAGAAATTCTTTCAACAAGATTTCGGCAACGAAGTTTCAAAAAGTCAAACGGATTCCGCGCAGGAAAAAGAAAACAAGGTAATTGAATCTGCCGAAAGCAGTTTAAAGGAAAACGAAAAAAAGGAAAATCCCGCTTTTCCGCCCCGCACGTCGCGCACGGAAAGAACGCATAAGGAATCCGCGCTGCGCCTTAAAAAAATGTTTGAAGTGTGCGAATAAAGTTTTTTAACCGCAAATAAAAACGGAATAATTATAGTCACAAAACGTCAAAAAACTCGGACGATTAAAAAACGGAAAACAGCAGATGATTTTAAGACAAACCGAAAAAAGCCCCTACCCCGAAATAAGATACGGGGTAAGAGCTTTTTTTTGTAAGCGCCGTTTATCCGCTTTTACAGGTCCATAGGTCCGTTTGCCGAAAAAGTGACGGAAGAATCGGAATTTTTCTCGGGCGAAGCGGAATCCGTTTCTGCGGACCCGTCCTCCGCGGGGTCAGATTCCTTTTCCTTTTTTTCGACAGCGGAAGCGGTTGAATTGTGCTTGGCCGCATAAGCTTCGAGTTGCTTTTTTACGCTTTCGTAAGTGGCTATCGCAAGCCCGCCGTAAAGAACTGCGGACGTCGCCACTGCGGCGTAATCAATGTTGAAAACCGCGAATTTGTTCAAAACAAGTTCGGTTAAAAGTTCCAGCACGAACGCTACGCCAACGGGCAGAACGGTTATGTATTTGGTCACGATCGATTTGTCCAGCCCGCAGTCGGCAGCAAGACGCTCCGCCTTTTTTACAATGGGCTTTTTGATCAGATTGACTATTACCACCGTTGCAATCACGATAGTCGCGGACCTGAATCCGTATGTCCCGAACAGCTTACTTACAGAGTTTATAATTCCTTCCATTCTTTATCCTCCCGATTTTTATTCCCGCCGCCCGCCCCTGATGAAAGAAATATTATCTGCCGAACTCGTCGTAAAGCTTGTAAAAGTACGCGTCGGAAAGATAAGTTCGATAAATGCTGTTGTTTCTTATTTCGTTCTGCGCTTCCTGTGCGCTCATGGTAAGCAGTTTATCCCTTAAGATACCGTAAATCTGCTGATATCTCGCTTCCTGCTCCGCCACGCCGGGATTGTCCTTAAGGTCGCGTTCGGCTTTAGCCTGGGAAAGCGCTTCCGAATAGAGGTCGGACTCCGCCTTTTCGCGCTCGATACGCTCGCTTTCTTCTTTTTCGGCAAGCGAATTATTGTATTTTATCGCCTCGTTTTTCAGTTCTTCGCGCTGTTCCTTAAGCTTGTTTATCTCCTCGGTAAGTTTTGCCGTGTATGAAATATTGAATTCGTCCATGGCTTTTTGACGCTCGACTTCCAGACCGTTGATTTTGCTTGTGAGGTCCGCGTCGAGGCGGTTGTATTCCGCTGACGCCGCGGCGGCCTTTTCGGCTTTTTCGCTGTTTATGGCGGCGTTTGTGTTAAGCGCAATGGAAGAACGCGCCAATCCGCGCTTAATCGCGTCGTTGTTTGCCGCCTCGATAGCGCTTTCGTAAGCTTCGTTAAGGCTTTTAAGCGTGTTTTCGTAAGCCTGAGTATTGACGGTTTTATCCGAAGTGTATTTTTCGAGCAAAGCGGCAATTTCGTTTTCGATGGACGAAATACCGGATTGCTGATACTCCTTCAGAGAATTCTGAGCGTTTTTTTCTATCTCCTCGTCGGTGGGGGCGTCATATTCTATACGGTCATAAGTTATCCCGTCGCCCAAATCGGGCTTTTCGGGAAGCTTATTCGCGGAATTTATCTCGTTTATTTTATCCAGAATATCCGCGTAATCCGTATCGTCATTCGCTTCCCCGCTTGTTTTTTTCACAAGACCGCGGATATATGTTGAAATATTCATTGTCTTTCTCTCCTTTTAAATTTTGTGCGTAATAATAGCACCTTCGTCTGTTTCGCGCCACCAATGATTTAAGGCGCTTTACGTCAATCGGGCACATAGGTAAAACCTCCGCGGCGTTCAAGCCTGCCTTGGGTCAGTTTAAAGCAGTCGTCGGCGTAGCTGATAATCTGCGCTCCGGAAAAAAGCGGCTGACGGGATCCCGCCGGTATTTTTTTATACACCAGCGCGCCGCCCGTATCCAATATAAATCCGGTATCGCCGTTATCTTCCCTTCTTGCGCTGCTTAACCTGCCTTTACCCAGTATGACCGAAGAATCAGAAAATCTCACTGTGAGTTACCTCCGTAATCAATCGTAAACTTTACGTCCACGGCATTTCCGCCTGTCATAGGGTCGTCCGCAACAACCGCGTCGAAAGTGATACTGCCCGTCAAGTTAGCGTATGGGCAAAACAATACTTTACCGTATTCCACGGGATAAAACGTTTTGACCGTACCGTCTTCGTAAAGAAAAAGCAGATACCCGCCGAGAAAGGCTGTCGATTTGGGCTTAGCCGCCTGCCCGTCGAACGGTATTTCCTTAACAGCAAGGACAGAGGTTCCCCATTTGACAACCTTTCTAACCTGCCCGCCCGAAAAAATGAACACTAATTCTCCGCAGAAGACAATTTCGTCACCCTCTTCAAGATACATAATCAAGGTATCTTCTCGATTGCATAAAGCCCGCCTTCCGGAAGAAAGAAGTTTAAGTAACATCCATCTTTCCTTAACCTCAAGAACTTGAAGGTTGACATGTTCGCAAAAGTACTTGAGTCGTGTTTCATTGTTGGCATTATTGCCGCCTATGCCTGCGGATTTATACAAAGCGTTTGTTTCGGTCCAGTAATCGATGAACCTGACGTCATGTTTAACCATCATAAAATCGTCAGGCACGTTTGCAATAGACTCCCTTACGCTTAAAGTCCCTTCGGAATAATCGAGAAGATAAAACGTATTTTCCGCAAGCACCGCGATTTGATATATTCCGCCTTCTGTAACGGCTAAAACTCTACTGACGGAAGAATACTCGGGAAATTCTTTTTTGGTGATTGCCTCTCCGTTTTTAAAGTAAGCAATAAGACAGTCGCCGCCCGTAAAAACGCTGCCGTCCGAACACACGTCTACCGCAGGATAAGTTCCCCGGATTTTGTAAACGAATCGGGCTTGATTATCGGCAAACGTATAAACGTTTATCTCCTTGTCGTCCGTAACAGCCGTAAAAGCGCCTGAAGGCTCGGTAACTAAAGCCGAGTTTTTAGGCAACTTATAAGGAAACAGCTGAGGACAATCTTTGGTGACCCTGCTTACGTAAGGAGTGCAATACACGTCTGAAATCGCCTGGCTCTGATGTTTAACGTTATAGACGTCAAGCACATGACGGTTCTTGATTTCCACACTTGAATTTGTTCTTATCCATCCGCTTAAAGATTCCACGTGCGCAGACTCTGTAAAAAATCCGCGCAAAACGGGCTTATCGTCCATCATAATCACTAATTCGTAAGGCGAAGAAGTGAAACGCCCATTCATAATCAGTTTATTGTCCGCAGATCTTGCTCCGGTATCGTATTGTTCGGTAAAATCGCCTGCCGAACGCGGCATGACGGCCGTTTTGTGATAATTGGTTCCGTGAGCCATTTCGTATTTGTGTCCCGAAAAAGAATTTATTCCCAAAAAGATTTCCGCAAGCAGGTTGTTTCCGCTTACTAAACGAACCTTGTCCGAAATAAATTCAAACCTCACTTCAGCCCTTATCACGATGTCTTCGCCCTCCCGCTTTGTCACTCCTCCGAAATAGGAGTAATTGGCAAGCGGCCATCCGTTTTCAAACGGCGTAAGACCCGCTTCGGAAATTATGGTACCTGCCGCCACGTCTTTATCCGTAAGCCTTATGGAATATGCCGCGAAAAGTTCGCCTTTGGACGGATCCGAATTATACTCGTCAAGCTGAGTTCGCTTTTGACACAGATAATTCCCCAATCTTGTACCGTCCGCCGCGGTGCCCGTACCCACAGCGATGTAACGGGCGTATTCTATCCACGCGTTTAACGCCGACGCAAGGTCTACGACGGTATTGTGCGAAACGCGGATTATGTCAGATCCCGCAACGGTAAAAGTGTTTCTCAGCGAAATTTTTTGCTTAAGTTCTTTCATTTTTTCTCTCCTTATACCGTAACTGCAGTATAAACCACGTCTGCTGAAACGTTTATTTTGTCGCTGCCGCCGTATTCCGTTTCGCAGCTTTTTATGAGATTACGCTCCTCAGTGCTTATGACAAGTACGGGAGGCAAAGCGTTTTTCACAAAGCTTATGCTCTCGACTTTTTCTCCCACGTCCACCTGAAACGGCTGAGAACAGCTGTTTTTAGTCACGTAACGGCACTGCGCTTTACCTTCAACCAACTCCGACAAGGCAAAGCCGTCCCTGTAACGGGCAATGGCAACAGCCTCCGCCCCGCAGTTTACGAACAATCTGCTTGTTACGTTAAGCGAGGTATCGGTAAACACCACGAAAGTATTTCCCGCAACGTCGACATAAGCTACGGCAAAACCGTCTTGCGTCGCGGTGACGTCGCAGCGGCTTCCCGTAGCGATGTAAACAGGGTTAGCCGCCGAAAAATCGGGCTCGGTAAACAAGCAGGCATAAACGTTGTCGTCCCGTGAAAACACAAGCGCCCACAAGTCGCCGCATTTATCCGCCGCTGCGTCGCCGCCCGTTCTCGCCAAATCAGCGTCGGCGCCGTTTACCACTATCTGACAGGAAACCAGCGTGCAGTTTTGTTTATCGGCTCCTACCGACAAAACCGCCGTGCCGTCTATCATTGCGGCGCACATTACGAAACAGTCGCTTACTTCTCCTTCCGCGGCGGAAAATCTGACGGAGCCGGCTTTAAGTCCGTTGATTTTCACGCTTAATTCGGCGTCGGACAAGGATTCGTCGGCGCGAACAAAGGCACGGACAAAAACAGTCACGCCTCCTTTTGCGCGAAGCTCGGAAATAAAACAGTCGCCTCTTCTAAAATCGAAAATGGGGTTAACCGTATAACTTCCGCACAATACGCGGTTTGATTTCGTCGACACGGCAATTCTGTTTTCCAGCTCGTCGACTTTTAAATATGCAATTTTGCCGTAATCCATTTTTTGTTCCTCCCGTCAGTTACCGCTTTTCGTGATTATCAGCGACGGACGCGACACATAAACCGAATCGTCCGTTGAAACGATGTCAAATCCGATTCTTCGCCCGCTGAACGATACGCGTTTCTTCTTTACTTCATTAAATCCTCTGAAAGAAACTTCCTTTTCGCGCGTATCGGAGCGCAAAACTATTGATACGTTTCCATTGATTGTAAGGCAGATTTTTCTTACGAATTTAGTTTTGTCGTCTCCCAAATCTGTTTTCGGGACACGCCATTTCTTCTTAAGATAACGGCCGAAAAACCTGCCGCATTTTTCAATCGTTCCCACATCGCAGTTGCTTGTGACGGCTATAATGCTGCCGTCGGCGGTGTGGCAGAAACAAGTGATGTCAAGCCCTCGCGCCATCGAGTAGTCACCGCCGTTAATATCAAGCACAAGCAACGCGTTATTGAGGTAACTGCTATCTTCGCAGCCCACCGTATCCTCGTCTTTTTTACGCCTGAAGGAAAGATAATATTTGCCTTCGGCATAAAACGCGCACGCATTTTCTCCGCTTTCTATAATAGTGTCCAGTCCTTTAAGTATTTTTTTGGTGGAAACTCCGTCAAACATATAAAGCCCGTCCGCCGCAAGAAAAATGACGGAGTCACCGCATAAAGCGACCGACCCGGGATAAATCTTTCCGCTGGAAACGAAAAGATTGCTTACTGAAAAATCCGTTTGCGCCCCGAAAGCGGTAATGCGTGAAATTCCGTAATCGCGGAATACGTAAACGTAGTTAAGGTAGCTTATTACCCTGTTTAAGGCGCCTCTTTCGTCGATCATCTGGATAAAGCCGCCGCCCGCAAGCGACGAGTCCCAGTTTGTGGGGTCAAGGTCGTCCGAAAACCATACTGCGTTTTTTTCGCCGTCGACCGTAACGAACAGACGCTCGTAATGAAGGGCCATGGATGTAATGTTGGGAGCGTTGTCAACGTGGTAAGGAGTATTTTCTCCGTCGTAAACGTACATTCCCTCCCTGGCCGAACAAATAAGCACCACGTCCGTACCGTAAAGCCTGTAATTTACAAACGATGGCGGCGAAGTAAAAGTAATTCCGGTAAATTTTACTGCCGGCTCACTGCCGTTAGCCGTACAGGAATACAGTTCGCCTTCTTCAGATACTATCACGAATCTGTCGTCCTGCATTTCTTTTTCGACGTCGTAACGCTTATACAGCCATACGTATGACGGCCTGATACCCTTGAATCTTTCGTAATCGACAAGTCCGTATCCCTCTTTAAGCGCGCCGTCCGAAAAACAGAAATTGTAACAGTCTTTCGCCCTGTTAACGGCGGTTACGCTTTCATCCGAGAAAAAATCCACACCGGACGAAAAATCGGGTATGACAAGGCGGGACTTGGCTGCGCCTGCGAATGCTATGTAATTGTCGCGCATCAGAGCCACCGCCTTTTTGCCACGCGCTTTTCGCTTTTCTGAATTGCCGCAAGATGCAATGCGTCCTTATAGCGCTTATCCCACAAAACCGCTTCGTCCGTCATGCCCGAAATAATGCAGTACTCACACGCCGTGCCGTAAGCTATGACGCGCGCAGACACTCTTTCGGTATAAGGAAGAGGGTCGTCAAGCGCAAGTTTCTCGGGAGCGTAACCGTATTCGACGGTATAGCTTCCCTCTTTAGGCAAAATAAGCCTGTCGAAATACTGCTTGAAAGGAACGGTAACGCCCGCGGCGGAGCTGACGGAAAAAACGTCGATTACGGGTTTTGAAAGCTGAGTGAAAAGCATTTCGCCGTTTTCGCAATAAATTTCTTCCCTCGTTTTAAGCGGCATATAATCGGCGGCGGTTTCCGAAAGCACAAGATTGGCGCAGCGCGTAAGCCTGTCTATTTCGTCGGCGGTTTCCCCGATATACTCCGAATCGCTTTCAAGCGCCTCCGTAACATCCTCCAGCTGTAAAAACATAGCCGCGTAATAAACGACTGTTTTTAAATCCATAAATCATCCTCCTTAAAAAAATCGGGTTAAGGAAGGTTTTTCATACGAAAGAGGAAAAAATCCTTTCCGTATTGAGGGCGGCGTTTTCCACCGCCCTGTCGCGTGCGCGTTTTTCCGCTTCCCGATTTTGTTTTTCCATTTCTTCGATAAGTTTTTCGGCGCGTTCGGCACGGGTACGGCGCACCAGTCTTAAAGTACGTTCGTCCAGCTCGTCATACGGGACCGCCAAAGCGAACGTATCGCCCCTTTGCCCCTTGTGATGAACCTCATACCGCTTATCCCGATAGGAATAAAAAACGAAATAGTCCTCGTCGATTTCTTTCAGCCTGTCGGCTATATCGTAAAGGTCGTGCGTGACGACGCGCCCGTATCCGATTGAATTACGCTTCATTTGCCTGTGGCGCCGTAAGACCGGTAAGCTTTGCCTGGCCGTTGGGACGCGCGCAAATAAGGTCGCAGTATTTGACGAGCGTAGCGGTATACGTGGGTTTACCCTGCGTCTGACGAAGAATTTTGCCGTTCTCGTTCTCGAGATATCTCCAGTCGCAAAGCTGGTGCAGTTTGAACGCCGTGGTGTCGAGAAGATACATGGCGCCGTCCTCTATAAAGCGGTCGTAAACGAAAGGTATGCCGTTGTAAGCAAGCGTTTTGTAGCCGCCCGAAAGTTCCATGACGTCGATGTTGCGCTTATACTGCTTCATGTATTCCTGATAAGCGTATTTTACGTCTGCGGACACGGCGATAAAGTCCACCGTCGAATTGGCGTTATACTCCAGTCTGTCGATGGCTTTCTGAATCGTCACCTCGTCGATGGCGGCGTCCACAGCCTTAAGATAAGGCGACAGGAAGGGATAATTGCTTCTGGTAAGTCCGTAAAGCGGCTTAGTGGAGTCGAATATAGCCCCGAGTCCCGTAATTTCCTTATCTTTGCTGCCCTGAATATACATTACGCTGCTTGCCCCTATGGTCGTAGAAGGCGCGGACGCAAACGTTACCGTGCTGTTGTCGCGGTCAACGTAAGAAATCCTCAGTCCGCTTGCAGACAACGCGCCCGCGGAAGTATAAACGTCCACCACCATTCCTTCGATGAGGTTGCGCGTATCCGAAACGGGATAGCTTGAGCCGCTCAGCGCGTTTATCGTGCACAGTTTTCCCGAGCCGTCGCCGTAAAGCATACGTCCGAGATTGAATTTGGACGCCGCAAGAAGGCTTTCAAGCTCGCTGTTGAGAAGGTCGGTAAAAGCTCCGCGACCGTCCGCGCTTGCTCTTATCGCCTTATCGGATATTTCGATTTGTCCGTAAAGGTTTTTAAGCGTGGACACAAACTGAATGTAGTTGCTGCCGTACGCGCCGGGAAGATTACCCGCCTCGTCGCCGGCGCCAATGCCGCCGTTGATACCCACGCGCGCCGCGGTGCGCACTTCTTTACCCCACACGTCTACGCTTGTCTGTTCGATTTTACCCAAAAGAGGGTTGGCTTTGGTGTTGAGAAGCTCGGTCACCGCACCGAGATACACGGTTTTAAGCGCATTTTCCGCATTAGTCAATGTTACCATAATTGTTTCCTCCGTTATCCTTTAATTAAAATTTCTGCCAGTTTTTTAGCCTCGGCAAGGCTTTTGGGCTTTGCCGCGGGCGTCAGAGGGCTTAAACCCACCGACCCCGAAAGAACGCTTACGGCGCCCGTCCCCTTAAGCGTTTTCAGATAGTCCGCAACGAATTTCTCTTTAAGGCGTTCGTTTTTAAGCGCGAATTCAACGAAAGCGTCGTCTTCCGTAATCGCCCCGTAATCGGGCGGAGCGGCAAGCCGCGCGTTTTCCGCTTGCAGTTCGCTGAGTTTGCGCCTTAAAACGGCATTTTCCCTTTTAAGAAATTCAGTCGTTTTTTCCAGTTTGTCTTTTGCCGACTGAATATACAGATAAGCCTTCAGCAGTCTGTTTTCGTTTTCGCGCTTGACCTTGCGCTTGTCCTTCTGGTCCGAATCCAAGGTTGAACGCGCAGGCTTTGCGCCCGCCCCCTTTACGGTTTCCTCCTTTTTCAAAGCGGAATCGGTATCGGCTGAAGCCGCGGGCTGCGTAACAGTTTTTTTATCCGTCATACGTTTTTCTCTCCCTCCAATAACTTCTCGGTATTCTTAAGCCGTTTATGTTCCCTTATATGATTAAGAAGCCTTTCTTTAAGCTCCGGACGACGAACGCATCGTTCTTCGAACTCATGGCTTAAGAAGTACTTGACGTGCTCGGCTACGTGCAGCTCGTGGTCGTCCACTTCGCTGGCCTGAGGCTCTTTGTTCGTTATGGCGGCGTTTTCCTTGCCCGCACGCGAAACGTGCAATGCGCTTACGTTCTGAGTGCGCTCCCATCCGCCGTAACCGAAGACCTCCAGAATTTTATATCGCATGGCGTCGCTTAACTTTCCGTCCTCGTCGTATAAAAGTCCCGCCTTCAGAAGGTCGAACATCATGCTCTGCTTTGCCGCCGTCGTGGTGTTTATTTCGTTGTCCGTATCGAAAATTATGTCGTCGCTGCTTATGTCGCTTTTCGACCAGCAAATCAATTCCGTTTCGCCCTCATCGCCCACGAAACGCGCAAGCCGCGGCGTAAGCGCAAACTGGCGGTATAGCCTTAGCATGTGCTGCGCTATTTTCTTTACGGCGCGGCGAATGTTTTCGGCGGTAACCGATATACGCGTATCGTCCTGCTCGATAAGCATCTGAATGGCTACGCCGCTGGTTACCGAAGCGGGAACGGAAGACGAACGCATGATTTCGCTTATGCCGCTTACGTCCACGAATTCGTCCAAAAGACGCTGTTCCTCCACCGTAAAATCCGCGGGTACCGAGCCGGGGCTCATCAGCCTCGGAGCGTTGCTGCCCTGACGGTAAACCAGGATTTTACCCGGGCTTAACCCCTCGGTTTCCAGATTTTCGGTATCCACCGAGCCGTCCTCGACAGCAAGCACACCCACGGCTATGCGGTTAAGAAACTCGTGTTTGCGGTTTTTTACGGCATTGTACGCGCGCTGAATGGGTATTGCGCGCTCCACCATGCTGGTGCCGAAAAAGCAACCCGCGCGGTTAATGGAATTCTGCTGAACAAAAGGCAGTTCCCTTTCCCCGTCCGTGCCGTTGAGATAAGGCAGCTCTCCGTAATGCAGCAGCGTTTTGCCCGCTACTATGACAAGCTCTCCGTTCGGCTTTTGAGGCGTGGGCCTTGTGTAACGCTCGATGACGATAACGCGGTCCTGTTTTTTATCGCGGCCTATTTTGCTGACGGCGCTGGCAAGTCCCAGCCCGCCTATTACCCCGATGTTGGATATCGACACCACGTCGGTGTCCTCGGGCTTGACGTCTTTGCCCCAAATGCGCTTTACGTCCTCCACGCTGACCGCTTTTGCGTGTATTATGCTTACGCAATCCTCCACCGACTGACAAATAAGCGAATCGGGAAGAATTTCATACGGCGGACAAACGTCTATCCTGACGTCGCCCTCGTAAAGAGGTTTCTTTTTTTCGTCTAAGCCCACTTTTCTGCCGCCTTTATTGTCCCAGGTAACCTTGTAAAACACACTGCCGGTAAGCTCCGACCACATGGTGGCGTTACCCACCAGCGTGTTTACGTCCAGCTTGTTGTACGCCGAATCAAGTATTTTACCTGACGCTTTTGCGGTTTTTACGTCGCCGTCGTCGTCGGACGCGGGCAAAACGCTCATTTTGGGCCGCACGCGCGACAGTTTGGCAAGACGGGTTTCCAGAATGGTTGCGATGTGATTGAAAACCTCCCGCTCCTGCCAGTAATAATCCTTTTCACAGTCCTCCACGTCGCCTTTAACGCCTATTCTGCAATACTGGTTGCCGATGACGAAATTAGCGTTAAGCTGCCATTGCGACTCGAACTGCCGTCTCTCGGCGGCGCGGGTTTCATAATCGGAGCGCACGTCGGAGACGATATCCTCAATAAATTTTTTGTCCATGTTTCCTCCGTTGATTTCTGCCGACCGATTCCGTAGAGATTATGCCGAAAAGCGGTCGGGCTTTATAAAAAGTTTATTCCGCGGCATCGGCTTTGGGCCTTACGGTCTCGATGCTTTTGGGAATAACGCTTTCCCCCAAAGTTCTGTAAAGCTCGTTAAGACAATCCGGACACACGTTTATCGAGCTTCTTATCCCCACCCTGTCCAGCTTGATTGTAAACTTTGCGCGATTTCGGCAGGAGCCTATTTCGCACCTTAAGCCGGCTTTTGCTTTAATCAGCTGCATTTTCATCCTCCTTAAGTAATTTAATAAGACGCAGCTTTTCTTCTTTAAGCTGCTGTTCGCTCATATAATCCGTTTCGGCGGCGCACTCTTCCAGCATGAATCTCACCGCCGCGACGTCGGCAGGAACCTCCTTTACCGTAACCCTTCGCTTAACCAGAGTAAGCTGACCGTCGATAAGCGCGTACTCCTCCACGCTTTCGGTAGTTTCGTAACCCTCCGCCTTGCGTCTTACGGCGGCGACAAGCTTTTCCCTTAATCCCTCAATCTGATTTTTATCTTTACCGCGCTTCACCTTCCGCTCCTTCGCAGCTTACGGATAAGCCGCTCTTTATCCAAAGCTATTTCGCTTTTGACGACGGGCGGGACGTAAGGCTCGGGTCGGGACATTATGAAATAGCGCAATTCGTCAAGGGCATGGTCGTCGCGCTTTTTCGGTACGTCGCCCTCTCCCCACCAGTAGCCTTTTATTTCGCGGATAAGGTTTACGCAGGACGAAAAAATATACAACCTCGGTCTGTCGGGCGCGGAAACGGGTTTTAAGTACTCTTTAACGCGGTTTATCCCGCTGAAAAGGTCTTTGTTGACGCGGGTATCCACAAGTATTCCCTCGTCGTAAAAAAGCTCCGCCACGCTTTTTGATGAGGCAAGCGTCCTCTGCGACGCCGCGCTGTCGATAAGAGCGCTTATCCTTCCCTTGCCGTCGCCGTGCCAATCCAGCCTTTTGGCAATTTCCTTTATCATCTTAGCGTGATAAGCCACGCTTTTGCCCTGCTCGTAATGCTCGGCTATCACGTAGACCGTTCCGTCGCCGTCGGTCGCGTAAAAATGGCAGGACAGCGGATTGTTGAGTCCGGGGTCGATGGAAACGTTGTCGTACCACTCTTTGGGGACGGAAAAAGGGGGAATAACGTGCACGTTTTCGTTGAATTCGGGATATACCAACCCTTTTGACGAAACGAATCTGCCGTACCTGCGTCTGTCAAGCTCCTCGGCGGTCATGGAGGCGGAAACGGACTCTATCTCCTTAGGGTCGAGATAAGGATTGTCCGCCCATTCCATGAACGTGTGCCATACGTTTTCGTCGTTGCGCTCGTTGAGAAAAATGCGGCTGTAAATAAAAGTTATGCCTTTAAGCGGCGTCATCGTCCCGTAAATGTCGCCCTTTTTGTCCACCACGCGCATACGGCACTCGTCGTAAACGTCCTCGGGCGGCTCTTCGTCGAACCAGACGAAATCCAGGCTGGCGCCCTGGAATTTCTCTCTGCCCATCTCAGAGCTTTTGAACCCTATGCGGCTTATACCGCCGAAAACGTTTCTTACCGAAATGTAATCTATAATTCCGCCTTCGGGATTGCCGCTTTTTCCCGAAACCATTGTGACGTCCTCTATCCACTCGGGATTGAGATAATAAAGTATTTTTCTTTGCGCTACGTCGCGTTGCACCTCTCTCGTGGGCGACACCACCCAACCGAAAACTCCGTCGCGGTTTTCGCGGTAAGGATGTATCCCGCGCGCCCGCCAGACCGTTTCCACCGCACCGCACTCGGTTTTCCCCGAACGGTTTCCCCCGAAGACCCAACGGTTACGCTTAAGGCACTTATGAAATTCCAACTGCTTAAGGTGAACTTTTTCGCCCGTGTTGTAACGGAATATCCGATTGTTGCGTTTAAGCTCCTTTTCGCGGCGCTCCAAGCGCATGATTTTTTTTATAATCTCTTTTTCGTCCATGTTTTCTCCAAAAATCCGTTTTTTTCGCTTAAATCCGTCGTTTTGTTTTCAACTTAAACGCTTACAATGGAATCATGAAAGTTTTTGTCAGATTTTTTGCGGTAGTTTACGTCGCCGCCGTATCGATATTCTGTTTTTCGCTTTTTGCTCCTTTTAAGAAAGCATATGCCTCCGCGCTTATTTACGGCATACTTACGGACGGCGCGATTCTGTACTCCGGTTCGGCGGAAGGCTATACTGCGGTGACGACCCTTCCCAAGGACTATTTCGTCGTGCTTTTGGGCGAAGAAAATGCCGACGGCTACTTGTCCGTAAGTTACCTCGACGTGACGGGATATATAAAATCGGACACGGTTGTCAAGGTGGATTACGAACCCAAGTACAAATACGCGGAAAACAATTCTTTGACTCTTAAAAACGACGGACAGGAGATTAACGTCCGCTCCCACCCCGACCACGCCTCCGATAACGTCATAAGCGAACTGACGGAAGGAACAAAACTTTACTATTACGGGACGGTGAAAGGCTCGTCACAGGTTGCGGCTTTGGGCGACGAGTGGTATTACGTAAGGTTCACGGACGGCAATGAAACCAAGCGCGGCTACGTATACTCGCTTTATGTTACGGCCGACCCCATTAAACCCAACGTAATAGAAAAAGTCGAAGAAACGGAAAACGAAAATTCTTCCACGGAAGGCGAAGAAAACTCTTCCCCCGTAATCGAAAAAGATCCGGGAGATTTTACGCTTGACCGGACGGGCGAAATAATCATAATCGTTTCGCTTTGTCTGCCCGTAATAGTAATAATGTATCTGTTATTCCGCCAGCCGCCGAAGAAAACTCCCGACGACCGTACCAAAAACGATTTCTGACTTGATTTTACGGCGGATTTAAAATTAGATTTGCGGCTTAATCATGAAATTTTTATCACTGTTTTGCATTAATCGACGTTATTTAAGCCTCTTTCAGTTTCTTTTCGTCCGATTTCCTCGCTTTGCTTTTTAAGATAGCAAGCACCGATTTTACGGAAGGAAATTCCCCGTATTCCTTTTCCATGCGCTCATAATCGTATCCCGCGTTCTTAAGTATCTTTTCCGCCTTGTTAAGCGCCTTGTTTATTCGTTTGTATGTAGCCCCGGGCTTTAACCCCGTATAAGCGGCTATCTCGTTTGCACTAAGACCGTAAGCATACTTGGCAATCAGAAACACCTCTTCTTCGTTAAGTTCGCTGATAAGAAGATTGTACATAATATTAAGGTTGCACATTCGTCTGCGCATATCGGAAAGCTCCAGAACTCGGCGGTATTGTTTGACCGTCACGCCGAAAGGATTGATTGCAATATTCTCTATCTTTGCTTCAAGAGCGGAAATTTGTTTTTCCGTTTCCGCACTCAGTCTGAAAACGGCAAGTATCCAGATTTTCATTTTAACTCCTTTTTTGCGTCGTCGGTCGCCAGCCCGCAGCCGCGTGTTTTTTAATACACCCATAATATACAGTATTTATGGTGACAGCGTTTTGTCATTATTAAAAAATTACTTACAATTTTTTCCAGTTTTTTTGGCAAAAAAACAAACAGACAAAAAAATAATAAGATTTTCCGTTTCGGGACGTTGAGTATAAAAAAACAGGTATTTTTTTGATAACATTTATTGATTAAACAATAATTAAAGCTAATAAAATATTTTCAATACAAACCCGGCAAACAATAAACCGAAAACCTGCTTTACGACGCTTTATTTAAAACATGAGTTTGAAAGTTATACAAAAATCCGTCAAATCCGACACTTTGCGGTGAAAAGAAATGACTTTGCACACAAATCAAAATTTTATGTCCGGCCGATTGTTTTCGCTTGCCCTGAAGGGTAAACCGCAAACTTACCCGTTAACAGATATCGCCTTTTCCGTAACGTCTTAAGTACTACACCCGTAAAACAGGTTTCTTGCGCCATAAGGCAAATGAACTACCCATCAGCAATAAGGTAACTTCTTTAATTATCAAAACTTGCTTAAGCTGTTTTACTCCCTCGCATTAAAACTTAGAGATTTTTTAAGCTAAATCGGCATACAAAAAACCCGTTGAATTTTAAACAACGGGTTTTTAAATGATATCGGATTTGCCGAAAGCCGCTATTTTTTACAAGCGTAAAAAATTCGGAATAATACAAAAAAAAGGAATTTGTCCACGCAAAAACCTGCGCGAACGCACATAACAAAAACCCCTTCTCCGTTTTTTGGAAAAGGGGCTTTATTATATTTTACAATTAAAGTCTTTCGGCTATTTTTTCCAAGAAGCCGCGGCTGGACTGCGGTTCGACCGTTACACCTTCTTTACGGAACAAGGATGCAAGGTCTTTGGTCATAAAGCCTGCGGAAATGGTATCTAACGTGGCTTTTTCCAATCTGCACGCGAAATCGATGAGTGCCGTATTGTCTTCCGACTCGCCGCGTTTTTTAAGCGCGCCGCTCCAGGCGAAAATCGTTGCTACGGAGTTGGTGCTGGTTTCCTCGCCCTTAAGGTGCTTATAGTAATGCCTGGTAACCGTGCCGTGCGCCGCCTCGAATTCGTAATTGCCGTCGGGAGAAACAAGCACGCTGGTCATCATCGCCAAGGAACCGAAAGCCGTTGCCACCATGTCGCTCATGACGTCGCCGTCATAGTTCTTAAGCGCCCAGATGAAACCGCCCTGACTGCGCATAAGACGCGCAACCGAATCGTCTATAAGCGTGTACTCGTATTTAATGCCCGCCTTTTCAAACCTTTCCTTATATTCCTGCTCGAAAATCTCGTTAAACACGTCTTTGAAACGGTGGTCGTAAATCTTGCTTATGGTATCCTTTGTCGCAAACCACAAATCCTGCCCCGTAGACAGCGCGTAGTTAAAGCACGACCGCGCAAAAGAGCTTATCGAAGAATCGAGATTGTGTATGCCCTGCAATACGCCCGAAGAGGGAAAATCCGCTATTTTCTTGGTTTCCGTCCTGCCGTCCGCGTATTTTACCGTAAGCTCCGCGGTGGCTTTGCCGTCAACGCGTATTTCGCTGTTGCGGTAAACGTCGCCGTAAGCGTGACGTGCGATGGTTATGGGCTTAGTCCAGCTTGGTACGTAAGGCGTAATTCCGTCCACGAGAATGGGCGCGCGGAAAACCGTACCGTCAAGCGCCGCCCTGATGGTACCGTTGGGCGAAAGCCACATTTTGGAAAGCTTGTATTCCTCCACTCTCTGCGCGTTGGGCGTAATAGTGGCGCATTTAACGCCGACGTGGTATTTTTTTATTGCCTCCGCCGCGTCCGAAGTCACCTTATCGGCAGTCCTTTCGCGGTTTTCAAGACCCAAATCGTAATAATCGGTATTCAGTTCCACATGGGGAGCAATAAGTATTTCTTTAATCCAATCCCACAGTACGCGCGTCATTTCGTCGCCCTGCATCTCAACTATAGGCGTCGAATATCTGATTTTAGCCATAAGCCCTCCGAAAAAATGTTTTACATATATGATTATATCACTTTTCGTCGGCTTAAGTCAATCGACTGTCGGGCGGCAAACGCCTTAAATCGCGCTGTTTTTTATTAAAAAATCCTATTTTCAGCCTTTTGAATGCAAAACGGCGCTTTCGTATTTATACCTGAGTCTTTCGCGGGCGTCGCGCTCGTAAACGGCGGCGGCAATAAGCAGTTTAAGCGCCTCAACGTTACCTTCGCCGTATTTTGCCGCGTTTAACGAGTTTTTGTTTTTTTCCGTAAGCTTTTCCTTTTTGTCGGAAATATCTTTGCCGCCGTCAGGTCCCGAAGGGAAAAGATACAGCGCAAGTGAGCCGGGAATAGTATTTATCTCGTTGACGTAAAGCACTTTTTCCTTTTCGTCGTACAAAAAATCCACGCGGGCAATGCCCGACGCGCCCACAGCGTCAAAAGCCTTTACCGCACTCTCTTGCACTTCTTTTTTTAATGCCTCGTCGATGTCAGCAGGAAAAATCCGTCCGCCCGCCCCCTTTAATCCGCCGCGCTCGTACTTATCCGCATAAGACAAAAATCCGTCTTCAGACAGCGGCTGCTCCGCCTCGCTTACAAAGTGAGTTTCCCCGTCCTTTAAAACCGCGCAATTAAGCTCGGTAAAATCGCTTAACGCCTTTTCCGCGATTACGGTGTTGTCCCACTCGAAAGCCACGTTAAGCGCAGTAATAAGTTCCTTTGCGTTAGCCGCTTTACAGATACCGATACTGCTCCCTAAACAGGCAGGTTTTATCATAAGCGGATAGCCCGCCTCTTTAGCCCTTTCCACAACGCCTGGAAGAGTGTTTTCATATTCGCTTCTTTTTATCACGAAATAATCCGCGACGTTAAGCCCCGCCGACACGAACATTTTTTTTGCGAGAATTTTGTCCATACCGATAGCGCTTGCGGCAATGCCGCTGCCCGTATAAGCAACGCCGCAAAGCTGTAAAAAGCCCTGCAAAGCCCCGTCTTCTCCGCCCGCGCCGTGAGTGCAAAGTACGGCAACGTCTATTTTTTTGAAACGCCTGCCGCCGTTTAAGTAAAGATAATCGTCTCCGGGCTTCATAAAGACTTTTTTGCATTTTATCAAGCCTTTGCGGTAAGCGGCAACGTCGTCGTAACGCTTTACGTAATTCCACTTACCTCCGCGGTCTATGTATACGGGAACAACGTCATAGCCGTCCAGCAATTTTGCCGTCTGCACTCCCGTAATTATGCTTACGTCATGCTCGCACGATTTTCCGCCGTAAAACACCGCTACCGTCATAATGCGATACCTCCTTGACAAGGCAAAGAAAAAGCCTCCATACAGTATATGAAGGCAGTATTGTTTTTGTTAAATTTTCTATTAAGTAAAAACGCTGTCGCACATTTCCGTAAACTTTTCGATTTATAGATAAGTCCGACGTTTTTAAGCCTTTTTACCATAGAAAAGCACAAGCGACGTTCGCTTCATAATCAATCCTTAAGATAAGGAAAGCGCGTACACAAAAGCTCGAACGTAAGTCTTGCGGCTTTTTCGGGCCCGTAATTGCTTCTTTGCTTAAGAGCGTTGTTGCGATACGGTTCCAAAAGAGCAGGCGAAGAACTGAATTCTTCTATTTTATCCGCAACTTTTACGGGATTGAAAATTTTTATCGCGCTTTTTACCGAGTCGATATAGTATCTGCCGATAAGACGCTCGATTTTGGTCGCGTATTTGGTGATAATTTGCGGCACTCCGAAAAAACAAGGCTCGGCAATCATGCCCGCGCCGCTTTTGCCGCAAAACAGGTCCGCCGAAGCCAGAATCTCGAAAATTCGGCTGACGAAAGGCTGCGGGCGGAAATCGGTTTTCCCCTTACTTTTAAGCGTTTTAAAGTATTCGTAAAGTTTCTGGTTCTTGCCGCAAATCGGGATAAGAGTGACGGGTAAATCGCGTTTTAAAACCTCTTCGCAGATTTTCTGCATTTTTCCCACGCCGTAACCGCCTTCGGCAAGCACTACGGTAAATTTATCCTCGTCAAAGCCCAGGTTTTTACGGTTGACCTTTTTATCCAGCGGAACGGAAAACGCCTCCTCTCTGATAAGAAAAGGCACCAGCGCAAGATTGTTTTCGTCAAAGCGCCTTCCGTGCCTTTTAAGCGCGCGGTCATATCCCGTAACGGCAGAAACCATCGTAAGGTCGCTGGGATAACGGAAAAGCGTGTTGACGTGCGCGTCGGGGCAATAAACAACCGTCAGCGGCCGAGGATTAAGGTGAAAGGCGTAATAATTGCTTGCCCAATGCGTGCTGAACACCAGGTCGGGCTTAAGCTCCCCCATGTGCTTGATACCCGCCTCCTTAGAGCCTTTAATCCAGAAAGACATCGCGCCCCACGAAGACAGTTTAGTCCCCCAGAAATCCATTGAAAACGTGGAAAACCAACCGTAAAACGGATGACGGTTGTGTTTAAGCACCTCTTTTTTCAAGCCCTCTTCATAACGGATAAGATTCTGATCGCCGCTTTCCGTAAAGAATTTTGAACGCACGACTTCCACTTTGTCGCCGTAAAGTTTTTCAAATTCGTCCGCTATACTGTTAAGCGGCATTATGTGTCCGAGTCCCGCCTCCACAAAAGGAAAGACAACTCTGGGTTTTTGCATTTTACACCTCCTTTCCGCTAAAGCAAACGCGCGGAAAACAAGCCACCGCCAAGCTGAAAATCTCAGGGTAAATTTGCGTAAATCAATTCGATATATATTTAATATTAAATAATCTTCCGATATTTTATTCCAAAAAGCCCGCAGTCATGCGCTTTTTTTGTTCCAAATCCATATTAAGCGCAAGCCCGTTTCGCCGAACAAAAAGCCGCAATAATCGTGCGACACGTTTTTTAAACATTATTTTCGTCCACGACCGAATCCGCCTGCTCGTTTTTTAAAGATTCGGCTTCGTTTCCCTTATCTGACGAAGATACTTCTGCGTCCAGATCCTTTTCGCTGACGATAAGCAAAACCGTATAAATCAAGGCGTAATTAGCATAGAAGAAAATCGGGTCCAGTAAGCCCATTCCTATATAGACGGCAATCGTGAAGCCGAAAAACAGTCTTTTCAGCGTAGGCCTTGTCAAAAACAGTTTTACCGTCTGGAAACGGTGGAAAAAATAGCATCCCAGTCCCACTACTCCGCAGCTGGACAGAATCTGAATAAGGGTATTGTGCGCCATTTTCATGCTTGCGTCGGCAATAGAACCCAGCGCCGAAAAGCCCGTGCCGAATACCGGATATTCGGTAAAAAGTTCCGCCATTTTTTTCCACAAAGCAAAGCGTCCGCGATCGGAAAGCAGCGTATCTGTAAAAAACGCGAGGAAATTGTCTATTTTTTCGGTTTTAAGTCCGAGTACGGCAAACAGAATCAACGCGGCGGCGAAAACGGCGGCTACGATAGCGGTAATTTTACGGCTGCCGCCTTTTACAAGGCATAAAACCGTACCGCCGATGAATACCGCAGCGCCGAAAATAAGCGCATTGCGCGAAAGCGTAAAATAAACGGCGGCAAGCACTACGACCGCGAATATGTAATAAAGCCACCCTTTTTTATCGTAAAACGCGCGGTAAAAACACATCGGAAGCATAAACGTCAAAAGCTGTCCTATTGTATTGCTCATACCCCAGCCGATAACGATATTTCCTTTCCACGCCGAGTCAAGCGGCTGTCCCGCGGTATAATTTCTTATGTAAAACCATAAAAGCTGAATGACGATAACGGCGGCGGTTATCACGCAGACTTTGGATACGTAATCGGTATTGTCTTTTCTGTAATCCATGGTCGCGGAAAAGAACATATAGAATATAAGCTGAGTGAGAATAAGCGACAGGCTTAAAAGCAAGCTGTCCGCCGAATAGTATTTTGAAAAAAGACCGCTGAAGAGAAAGGCCGCCGCAAGCAAAACAAAACCGTACAATAAACGGCGTTTTTTAAACATATCCGCAGCTTTGCGGTAAAGAAACAGCCTTAAAAGAGCAGTTACGACAACACACGCCACAAGCAGCCCCAACAAAACAAGAATGGCAGGACTGAAAAAATATGCCGCAATGTCGTTAACGCTGCCCGATGACGACACTACCAAAGGTCCCGTAAACAATATCGGCAAAGCAGGGCGCGTATCGGCGCAGAAAAGATTTACATAAATAAGGCACAGTCCTATGACGATAAACCCTGCGACGTTCAGCGTAAGAATATGTAACAAGAGCATTGCCGCCCCGAAAGCCAGGGCAAACCAAACGCTGTCCATAAAACCGTTGATGCGCAATACTGCGGAACTGTTTTTTATTTTCTCAAACATTACTACTTAAACACCCAGAAAAAGAAACACAAACGACAAAACGGAAACCGCAATCAGATAAATACCGAACCATTTATAATTGGCTTTTGCTATAACCCGCATCATAAGTCTTATCGCAAAAAGTCCGCTGACAAAACTTACAGCCATGCCTACGCAAACGTTAAGCCAGTTTACCGCGGCGAAATCCGCCTTAAAAAGCTCCAAAACGGCTGAACCGAGTATTACCGGGATACTCATGAAGAAGGAAAATTTAGCTGCTTCCTCTCGTTCGGCCTTTGCGACAACGCCTCCGAAAATGGTACTGCCGCTTCTGGATATGCCGGGAAATACTCCCACGCCCTGCATCAATCCCATAGCTATCGCGGCCTTAAGCCCCAAAGGTTTGGTTTCGCGCGTGCGTTTTGCAATAATTTCCGTCAAAAACATCAGTAATGCGGTAAACAGGAAGAAAAAGCACAGATATTTTCCGCTTGAAAACAGATTTTCTATATAATCGCCCGCAAGCAAGCCGACGACTACGGCGGGGACGGTTGCGACTATAATCAGCCCGATCGTTTTGAAAGGCGGCTTGAAAAGCGCAATAAGGTCCTTGAAAAAAGTAATGAAAACCGCAAACAAAGTACCGACGTGAAGCATCACGTCAAACATCAGATATTCGCCTTTAATCCCGAAAATCTCGCGCATCAGCACCAGATGTCCGCTGCTCGAAACGGGCAGAAACTCCGCAAGTCCCTGCGTAAGCCCGAGTAATATGGCCTGCCATAAAGTCATTTCGTCCATAGGTAAAACTCCGCAAGAACGCCTTAAGCCTTTTTCTTGTTCTTTCTGTACTCGCTGGGCACGATGGTGAAAATCATGTCCGTAGTCTTATCCACGTCTTCGGCGAAAGCGTACTTTCTCAATTTTTCCAGCTTGGCGTCGAAGTCAGCCCGATTGATTTCCTCAAGACGGTTGACGAACACCCCTTCGTGAAGAGTTGTGTCCACCGCTTCGGTATCGTAACGAAGCTCCTCAAACATTTTTTCGCCCGGTCTTAATCCCGTTATTTTTATCTGAATATCCTGCTCGGGGACCAATCCGTTTATGCGTATCAGGTCGCACGCAAGGTCGTAAATGTAAACGGGGTCGCCCATGTCCAGCACAAAAATCTCGCCGTTGTCGGCAAACGCGCCCGTCTGAAGCACCAGTCTGACCGCTTCGGGAATGGACATAAAGTAACGCTTAATGTATCTGTCGGTAAGCGTAATGGGACCGCCCTGACGAATCTGCTGTAAAAATATGGGAATTACACTTCCGTTGGAGCCGAGTACGTTACCGAATCTTACGGCAGCCATCTTCATTTTCATGCTTTTGCCGCGGGTTTCTATTACCATTTCAGCAATGCGCTTGCTTGCGCCCATGATATTGGAAGGGTTTACCGCTTTGTCGGTAGAAATAAGCACGAATTTCTTGACGCCCGCTTTTTCGGCGCATTCTATGACGTTAAGCGTGCCGAAAACATTGTTCTTTATCGCTTCCGTCGCGGAAATTTCCATCATCGGAACGTGCTTATATGCCGCCGCGTGGAAGATGATGTCGGGCTTATACTCAGCCAGCACCTCGGTAAGCTTGTCACGCTCTCTTACGGTACCGATGACAAGAGTATAAACGGAAGTGTCGTATTTCGCGGCAAATTCCTGATTGAGGAAAAACATTCCGTTTTCGTGCTGGTCGTAAATGATGAGGTGCTTACATCCGAAGTTTATAACCTGACGGCAAAGCTCCGATCCGATGGAGCCCGCCCCGCCCGTAACCATGACAACCTTGTCTTTTACGGATACGTCGATAAGTTCCTGCTTGACCTTAAATTCGTCGCGGCCCAAAAGTTCTTCGATTTTGATATCGCGCAAAGACTTTACGCTGTCCGCCACTTCGCTTGCGTTTGTTATGGACGGCATTATTTTAATGGGCAGATTAAAAGGCGCGCATGCATTGTAAATACGCCTTAACTGTGATTTCGTAATGCTCATAATGGCGATTACGAAAGCTTCGGCTTTGTGTCTTTCCACGATTTCGGCAAGCTTGTCTATGCCGCCCTCCACCGAGATGCCGTAAATACGTTTTTCCTGTTTGGTTTCGTCGTCGTCCACAACCGCCACGGGATAATACCCCTCGCCCGGATTGTTGATGAAACGGTTTATCACTAAAGAGCCCGTATATCCGCCGCCTATGACGATGGTACGTTTCATGCCCGGCATGGACTTTTCGTCCACCCAGTATCTTACGTGCTTTAAATAATGTACAATGCCGTAGAAAAATCTTATGGTACCGCTGAAAATCGCACTGAACAGCAGATATATGAGAATCAGCGGAACCCATACTTCCGTATTGACGACAACCTTAAGTATTATTTTGAAAATGAAAAGAATAAAGAAAGTGACGATATAGGCAAAAAGGAACTTAAAAAACTCCACCCTGCCGGCATAACGCCAAATAGCGTTGTAACAGTCGAATATGACAAGCATTATGATGGTGACGGCAACGGCGGCAATCGCAATTGCCAATTCGCTTTGCGCGTAACCCGCGGGCTCGTCAAGACGGAAAAACAAAATCGTGCGCGCCAGGAAAAAAGCCAGCGCGGCAAAAGAAATATCCAGAAAAAGCGTAAGTAACGCGGAGCGTATACGCCGCGATTTGTTCCTGTTGCCTTTATCGCGTTTATCTTTACTCATAAGTTATAAACCTTTTTCCCGTGTTTTTATTCGAGATAGCTGTCTGTAGTATTGTATAAAACGACGCCTAAATAATCTCCGCCCGCCGCGGAAATTTCGTTTACGGCGCCCACGAATTTCTTTGCGGGCACCTGCGCCTGATTTATAATCAGACAGGTTTTTCCCAGTCTGCCCGAAATGTATCCCAAAGCCCCTTCTTCGGCTTCGGCATAAGCGTAAACGTTTATTCCTTCCTTAACGGCGACTTCGGTAAAAGTACGCCAGTTTTCTCCACCTTCTCCGAACACGGTAAGCGAAACTTTTTTACCGGAAGATAAAAGATAATCGCAAAATCCTTTTGCAAAATCTTTTACGGAATCGTCTTTAACCGCCGAAACGATAAGGCATTCTTTAGAGTTGTCTTTGTTTAACGCCGTAAGCAGAGAAACATAAGCGCCCTCGGAAAAAGACTGCTTGTTTGCGTAAATGACTTTGGATTTATTTTCAGGCAAAATGTAACCGACGCACTTAATACGCGGGTCAAGCACATAAATAAGAGAAATTACGATAACACCCAACACCGCGCCGCCCACGGCTCCTATCAAAAGCGATGACACCAAAGAAGGAGCAGCATTGTTTACCACAAGCTCGCTCATGATGTCGGTGTCGTAATTCCTTACGGCTTCCGAAACGGATATAACGGAATTTTCAGGCTGAAGATTGGCATTGCCTGCTATCATCTTTTCGACCGCCAGATTAAGATACGTCGTTACCACTTCTTTGGCAACCGTAACGTCCGCTTCCGAAGTTACGTCATAGGCAAAATCGACTTTTACGACATAATTTTCCCTTTCCGTTTTAAGCGAAGAGAAAAACCTGCCACGTTTTGCGCCTGCGTCTTTAACCCCGGGGTAAAGCTTGCTTTCCATTTGCTCGTAAGTTTTTGTCTTTACGACGGAATCGGTGGCAATCTGCATTACCGACTCGGCGGTTGCGGTATAAAGACTGTAATCCCCTTCGGTAAGACCGCCCTCAGGCGAAACCAATTTTATATACTCTTCAAGATTAAAACGAATCGCACCTTCGTAAACTTCCACGTTTGTGGTTTTAAATGAAATCGAATAATAAAGTCCTATCGCCGCACCGACAAGCACGCATAGTACCGGAATAATCCATTTTCTTAAAACGTATAAGAAATAATTCTTGAATGAAAATTCTTTTTCGTTATTGTCCATAACTATCTTCCTTATATTAGTCCGTATCCCATAATCGCGCAACGCAAAAACTATCCACCGTAAAAACTTTCCTTAAAACGCAAAGCTTACGCCGGCAGCCGGAAAAGTTCACGAAAAAAATATTAACCGAACACGCTTTTTCTAATTATACCCGCGCTTTAAACGTTTGTCAACAAAATATACGGCTTAAAGGCTTTTGCGGCCTTAAGGTATATCAAGTGCAGAAAACTAAGCTTCAAAACCGTAAAAAAAGTTATTGCTCCACCCTTTTAATCTGATCGACAGTATTTGCCTGATCTTAAGACAAACGACAGCTTTACAGTAACTTTTTTTTATTTTAAAAAATCTATTGACAAAAAAGTGTTTATACCGTATAATTTATAAAGAGTTATCTGTCATATACAAAACCTATCTGTGTTTTCCGGTTTTTCAGCATAAGTAATAATAAGGAAGAAAAAATTTTTTGTATTTACCGACAAAGCGTTTTACCGTTTTTGTTTTTAAAGTCTTTAACCTTTTATAAGGAGGATTTATAAATGAAAAAGAAATTGTCGGCTTTGCTTGCTGCATTGATTTTGACGCTTACCGCGCTGATGACGGGATGCGGCGGCATTGCCACGACCAACAAACTCAAGCTTTCCGACTATGCCGTGCCCGTATCGGAAGCTGCGCAGCAAGGTATAGCCGCAAGCGTGCGTCCAAAGCCCGAAATGATTTTTACGGGCAATTACTACAACCGCAACGATGAAAAAATTATTTTCAACGACGGCACCTTTTACGGAATGTACAACATGGAAACCAAAACCATGGCGCTCGACCCGTCTATGGGATTTACTGACATATACTCTTTAGCCGGTTTTTACGGAGATCTTGACGGCAAAGCGTATGTAGCCGAAAGTCAGTCGGACCTTTCGGAAACTTTAAAGGCGGTATATTCCGAAGACGGAACTTTACTGCTGGAATCCGGTTCTTACACATCGCTTTACGGAAGCAGTTCGGACAAATACTATAACAATGCTCCGCTTGCCGCGGAAATAAAATACGCTACTTCAGGCGAAAGCGCTGAGGAAAAAACCGTTTATCTTTACGAAAACGAGGACGGATATCTGCGCGTCGCATCCGGCGCAGTTACTTCAGCGCCCGGCATAGTTATTTCGGAAGTTTCCGATTCCAAAGTTTTCTTGCCGTTTAACAAGTCGGATATAGGCGAAATATATGAGCAAAACGACGGTTTTTTAAGCAGTTACACCGTAGCCATGGAAACAACGACCACACGCGGCGCAAACGTTTACTTTAAAACAGGCAATAAAGTCACCGTATTAAAACTGAAACCCAACTTGGCAAACGCAATATACGTCGACGGAAAAATTCTTTACAGTACGGTTACTGACGTCGAATTCGATGCCGAAGACGGCTACAACTTGATTCATAAAGACGGAATCAATGTTTTTAACGACAAAAAACAAAATGTCAAAACATTTTCTTTCGATATAAAAAGCGGCAAAACCAAAGAACTCGATTTACAATACATAATTACGAATTATACTCCTCTTTACAACAGAAGCTCTAATAAATACGACGCCGTTCTTGTCAGTGCCATAAAGAAGAACGACGGAGTCGCAATATACGAAAGCGATATCGACCTTATAAATTTAATTATAGATAAGGACGGCAAAGCCGGTTATCAATTCGAGGGTATGCCCGCAGGTAATTTCGACATTATAAAGCTTAACGACAGCCGGATTTTGTTAAGCAACGGTTATATTGTGGACAACAAAGGCAAAACCGTTTCGTTTCCGGGGAAAATCGAATCGATAGGCGACAACTTTATCACCGTTTCTGACGGTTCCAAATACGGCGCAATAGATTTCGACGGAAAAACAGTCCTTCCCTTCGTTTACGATAATCTGGATTTTGTGGGAGGCGGGGCATATACAGCCGTTAGCTCGATAGGCTCCGTCAGCACGCAAAAACTGGTTACGATTTCCAACCCCGACGGCATCGAACTTGCGAATGCTTTGAATCTTGCTGACGGCGAATCGATAGATACTTCCGTTTTAGATGATTTTACTTACCTGGGACTGATACCTACTCTTAAAAATTTCAGCGACGGCGATATAAAAGGCTATGATTTTACCCTCTACTCTTTTTCGGGCGAACAGGTAAAAACCATGCGGGTCGTAGACTCCGTAGACTGCAATCTCGTTTTCTCTTACAACGGAGTATCGCTGGTAAACATATCCTACTCCACTCCGATGAACGCATCGTACGAAAACGAATATTATATTATAAAATAAAGGAGAAATATCCGATATGAAAAAGAAATTTTTAATATTATTATTTATTGTGGCTATATTCGCCCTTCCCCTTGCGGCATGCGGCGGTGAAAAGAAAGCGCCCACCACAAACAAACTCGATGTTGCCGACTATGCAATAGATTTGACCACGACAATTGCAGGTCAGGAAATTTATCCCGAACCGAAAGGATATACTTCGGGGACAAAATACGATAAATTTGTCGTTAACGTCAACCAATTCGGCGTCATGGTCTGCGTAAACGAGGACGGCAAATATTTCCTTGTAGACGAAAAAACAGGTGCGGCTTTAGCGGACGGAAAAACTTATACCAATGTGTCTTTCGAAGCCAATCCGTTAATTAAAATCTACGACAACGAAGGCTCTGTCACCAAAAAGGGAATTCTTGCGCCCGACGGAAAAGTCCTGATAGGCCTTACCGAAACAAACGGTGAAATTGCCGTGCAATCGCACAACAACTTATACGTTGAAGGCGAATACAAACCCGCTTACATAATATCGGTAAGTTATACGCCCAAAGATTCTTCCTCGGCTGTAAAAACCTACTATAAAATAGATTACACCAACAATACCGACGAATTAATAAAAATTACTGAAGTAACGGAAGACAAACTCCGCACAACCTCTCAGGATAACGGCGTGGGCGAAGTTGCCAATAATCTTGCACGCCAAAACATCTATAACTTTACACAGCCCGTCATCAACGAATACCCCCAGATGGACGCTTACAATTATTCAATAAACGTCCTTGCCACAAACGGGGATTATTCAAACCGTGTACTCACTTTCTATAAAGGCAACGAAAAAACCGGCGAAGTCATAATAAACAACGGCTTTACGGTGGGATTCGTTAAAAACTATATGTACTTTGCGGAAGTGCAGATACTGCCTTACGACGCGAAATCGGGTTACAACGTTTACGAACAAAGCGGCAGCGTTGCCACCGTTTCCAAAATGAAGTACACTTATTACCGCTACGACATACTTAAGGACAAAGTATCCAAATACGACCCCGGTTATTGCATACTTCCCAACACCATGACAGCCGTTTTTAACTACAAAGACAAAGCGGCGGACGCGGCGATAATCGAAAATGCGGTCAACTATGTGGACGGCGTCGCAGTCATCTCTTCGAAGACGGTTTACAGAACTTACGTTGTCGACGCCAATCTTAAAGTGGGCGCGGACCTCAGCAATAAACCTTTCGACTTAAGCGGAGGACTTATAAAACTGAGCAAAAATCGTTTCCTTACCTCCACCTCCGATGAAATGTTCCTAATAGACGATGAACTCAATATTATAGCTTCAGTTGCTACAGATTATTACAACGTTTATAAAAACTCTCAACTCATCGTTTGCCGTGTCAGCGATAATTACATGGCAATAGACTTTGACGGAAAAATCGTGCTTGAGCCCAAGTATTCCTCCCTCACTCTTTACGGAGGATACGCTTTGACGGATATTACCGATTTCGACGGAACGGTCAAAACCAATTATCTCGTGTCCAAGGATAACATAGCGGGAACGGCACTTGAAAACATGATTGCCGAAAACGAATCGCTGTTGTTAAATTCAAACGGCATAATAGTAAAACTCGACCAAAACAATAAAGCAACGGTGTACAATTATGCGGGCACTGAAATTATGTCCATCGATGACGTTTCTGCCGTGAGGGTCGGTTACAGCTCAAACGACAAATTGTATCTTACCGTAACCGCGGCAAGCGAATACTCTGTTTCAACTTACGTACTGTCGTAATCTTACTTACTACAACTCATTACGCGCCCCGAGCAAAATCGGGGCGCTTTTTCTTTCCGTTTTTGAATTACCACTCTTATTCGGTAAAATCGGATACTCTTTTCTGCAGCGATTTAATCAAACGGCACATATATTCAGTCTTATTCCGCTCTGGTTTTTATTAAAAAAGCGGCGTTTAATCCCTTTGGTTCTCAATAAAAACTGCCGCCCTATATTATATATTCATATACTGCTTGATTTAAAATGAAAACACCTCTACACTGAAAGTAAAGGTGTTTTTACAAGGTTGCTGTGTTTATCGTGATGCCGCCGCTTAAAACGAAACCGCGGAAAAAGACATAAGAAACGCTGAAATTGTTTTTTTCGTTTATCCGATTGTCAATACGTTTCGTTTAATCCCTAAAAAATTCGTTTAATCCCTAAAAAACCGGTCGTCAAACTGTTTTAAATGCCTACGGAATTTATATATTTTTTGAACCGCGAAAGAATTTCGTCCACAAGCGCGGGCTCGCTGCACTCTACCATTACGCGCACTTTGGGCTCGGTACCGCTCATACGGACGATTATTCTGCCTTTGCCCGCAAGCTCCGTTTCCGCGTCCTCAGTCATTTTACGCATTGTTTTATCATACATTATCGAAGGGTCCGCGTATTCCGCAATGGCTTTTTGAGGCACAAGCTCCAGCTTCTCCATTTTTTCAAGCGAACCGTTTTGATAAAGCGATTTTGCCAGAAACATTGCGCTTAAAATGCCGTCGCCCGTTGTTGCGGCGGGATAAACGATGTAATGCCCGCTCTGCTCGCCGCCGATATTGTAGCCCTTGCGGTACATAAGGTCGCAGATATACTTGTCGCCCACGGGGGTGCGCACCAACCTTCTGCCGTTTTCGGCAAGCTTGTTTTCAAGCGCCAGGTTGTTTAGTATGGTTCCCACAACCACCCCGTCCTTTATGTCCATGGTTTTGGAAATGTTGTATAAAACCGTATCGCCGTCGATGATTTCGCCGTCCATGACTACGCTGAGCCTGTCGGCGTCGCCGTCGAACGCAAAACCCAGCCTGCAGTCCGTACCCTTCATGCTGTTGCGCACATACTGCGGATAAAGCGCGCCGCAGCCGCTGTTAATTTTTTCGCCGCGCAGCTTGCAGTTGTCTACGGAAACAGTCGCGCCCAAGCGCCTGAAAGCCTCCTCCGCGACGGTGGAAGCCGCGCCGTAACCGCAGTCCAGCCAGACTTTAAGCCCGCGGAAATCAGCGTTTACGGTGCTTACGAGATAATCTATATACTCGCGTTTTGCGCCGTCCTTTTTTTCCACTTTGCCGCCGCCCGTGACGGAAGGAAGATTGTCGATATAATATTCGATGCTGCCTTCCTGTTCCTCCCCGAGTTTTACGCCGTTTCCGTCGAAAACCTTGATGCCGTTATACTCCGGCGGATTGTGGGAAGCGGAAATCATGACTCCGCATTTTGCCCCGTGTTTAATCGCAAGCATGGCGACGGCAGGCGTGGGCAGAATTCCGAGAAGCAAAACTTCTCCGCCCATATCCGTTATACCGCGCACAAGCGCATTTTCTATCTCTTCGCCCGAGATGCGCGTATCCCTGCCAAGCACGAATTTTCCGCCGCCGTAAAAGCCGCCAAGCGCCAGTCCGGTTTTATAAGCAAGCGCTTCGTCCAGCTTTTCGCCGTATTTTCCTCTTATACCGTCGGTACCGAAATATTTACCCATAAATTTATTACTCCTGCGCATATTTTAACTTTTTTTGCGAGCTTTTGTCAAGCACGCCGCACATACATTGACAAATATTCAAACGTAATGTAAAATATAATGGTTATGTAAGGTCGCTTTTATTCAACAATTTAAAATTCAGTCGTTGCAAGCTTACCATACATAATATGGAAAACGGAAAATAAACGTTCATTTGTCATTGCGAGGTATTGATGATAGACAGACTTATAGAAAATATTCTGGATTTTTTGATAAAAGTTTTCGTTTACCCACAGATAGTAACAGTGCTTATCGCCGCCCTGCCCATAGTGGAGGCGCGTCTTGCCATGCCCATAGGACTGGGACTTAAACTTGATTACTTTCAATCGTGGCTGTTTGCCTTTATAGGCTCGTCCATGCTGGCGCCCTTGCTTTTGCTGGTGCTTATTCCTTTCATCAAATGGCTTTCGAAAACCAGAATTTTCCGTAAAATAGGTACCGCTCTTTACGACAAATTCGAGAAAAAGAGCAAATCCGTAAAAGTTGACGAAGAAAGCGGTCAGGATAAAGAAGCGACGAAAAAAACCGAGCGCAAAAAAATGCTGGGAGTATTTCTCTTTGTTGCAATACCCCTGCCTCTTACGGGCGTGTGGACGGGATGCGCGGTGGCGTCGCTGCTTAAAATGAAATACCGTAACGCCCTTGCCTCCGTGGTTGCGGGCAACCTTGTTGCCAGCCTTATAATACTTCTTCTCTGCCGGTTTTTCGAGCCGTATATCAACTGGATAATTACGGCATTGGGAATAATCGCGATAATTATCGTAATTTTGCTGATAATAAAGATAATCCTGCATAAACCTCACTCTCAAGCGGAATCAGACACCACGGACGGGAAAAGCGATAAAGGCCGTGAGGATTAAACCTAAAAATCATCGGAACATATAATGTTAACGTCGGATACCCGGGTGTCGGCGCGGTCCGTAAACCGACATTCGCCTTATCGCGAGTGACGGACCGAAAAGCCGCTAAAGGACAATCCCGTAAAACATAATTTTTTTTCAAGGAGTATAAAATGTGCGGAATAGTTGGTTACGCGGGAAGACGCAAAGCGGCTCCCCTTCTTTTGGACGGACTTAAAAAACTGGAGTATCGCGGCTACGACTCAAGCGGAATAGCCGTGGAAAGCGGCGACGGGGTTATACGCGCCGTAAAAGCCAAAGGCAGACTGTCGCGGCTTACGGAACTAACGTCGGGCGGCGAAACTCTTGACGGTACGGTCGGAGTGGGTCACACCCGCTGGGCGACGCACGGTGAACCGAACGACGTCAACTCTCACCCGCATCTGTCGGAAAAAGGCAGATTTGCGGTCGTGCACAACGGCATAATAGAAAATTATCTGGAGCTTAAATCCTTTCTTACCGAAAAAGGATTCAGCTTTATTTCTCAAACGGATACCGAAGTAATTGCGCATTTACTTGAATACTACTTCGAAGGCGACGTTTTGACGTGCATAAGGAAGGTGCTTAACAAGCTTTCGGGGTCCTACGCTCTGGGCGTACTGTTCAACGAAACTCCCGACGTGTTTTACGCCGTAAGAAAAGACAGTCCGCTTGTCGTGGGCCTTGGCGAAAACGAAAACTTTATTGCCTCCGATATGCCTGCACTTTTAAAATACACCAGAAGTTTCATTTTACTTGCCGACGACGAAATAGCCTGCGTAAGCAAAGATAAAGTCGTTGTTTACAACAAAAACGCGGAAGCGGAAGAAAAGCAGCCTTTTTTCGTGGATTGGGACCCCGAAACCGCTGAAAAAGGCGGATATCCCCACTTTATGCTTAAAGAAATTCACGAGCAACCCAAAGCCGTCCGCGATACCGTAATGCCGCGCATAAAGGAAAACGAAATCGTACTCGACGACGTGGTTTTAACCGAAGAATACGTAAAAAACATTAAAAAAATCAACATTGTGGGTTGCGGGTCGGCTTATCATGCGGGCATAATCGGCAAGTATTACATCGAGCGCGTGTGCCGTATTCCCGTCGAAACGGACCTTGCCAGCGAATTCCGTTACCGCGGTCCCATCGCGGACGAACGCGTCCTTACGATAATAATTTCCCAAAGCGGAGAAACGGCGGACACTCTTGCCGCGCTGAGAGAGGCAAAGCGCCTTAAAAGCAAAACATTGGCGATAGTAAACGTAGTCGGTTCTTCCATCGCAAGAGAAGCCGACAACGTTTTGTACACCCATGCCGGCCCCGAAATCGCCGTGGCGACGACAAAGGGTTACACAACGCAGGTTGCGTCGCTGTATCTTATCGGACTTTACCTCGCAGGAAGGCTTGACTCGCTGTCTTTAACCGAATATAAAGAACAGCTTGACAGCCTTAAAGCTTTGCCCGACAACATAGAAAAACTGCTTAAGACTCCCGAAACGACGCAATACCTCGCCTCGCTGTATTACAAAAACAAGGACTTCTTTTTTATAGGCCGCGGCATGGATTACGCTTCCGCTTTGGAAGGCGCGCTAAAGCTGAAGGAAATTTCCTACATCCACGCAGAAGCATATCCTGCCGGGGAACTTAAACACGGCACGATATCGCTTATCGAAAACGGCTCGCCCGTAATCGCGGTAGCCGTGGACAAAAGACTTTTCGAAAAGACACTATCCAATATAAAAGAAGTAAAAACACGCGGAGCGAAAGTCATTGCGGTCGCATCCAAAGAAAACAGCGCCGTCGAAAACGAAGCGGAATACACGCTTTATATCCCCGACTGTCACCCCCTGCTTGCCCCCGTGCTTACAGCGGTTTACCTGCAGCTTTTCGGGTACTACGTCGCCGCGATAAGAGGCTGCGACATTGACAAACCCAGAAATCTTGCAAAATCCGTCACCGTCGAGTAGTAATTACTCGACTTAAACGTCGAATAGTGATATAATTTTACCGTAAAAACAATCAAAGGACGCCTTAGTAAATGGATAAGACCGCAAAAAAATACGTAGTAGTTTTATTTGACGGAATGTCGGACTATCCCGACGAAAAGGGCAACACGCCCATGAAAGAAGCGTTTAAGCCCGTAACGGATTCCTTGGCGGAGAAAGCGGAAACGGGACTTTTAAAAACCGTACCCGACGGCATGAAACCCGGGAGCGACGTTGCAAACCTGTCGGTAATGGGATATGCCCCCGACCTTTACTACACGGGTCGCTCTCCCCTCGAGGCTTTGAGCATAGGCGTAAAAATGAGTCCCGAAGACGTCAGCTACCGCTGTAATCTCGTCACTCTTTCGGAAGACGAAAATTACGAAAACAAGACAATGCGCGACTATTCCGCGGGGGAAATCACCACTTCGGAAGCGCACGAACTTATCTCCTTTCTCGCCGAAAATTTGCCGCTTGAGGGGGCGGAACTTTACGGCGGAGTAAGTTACCGTCACTGTTTGCTGCTTAAAAACGCTGATACGGGCGCGATATTGACGCCTCCGCACGACATAAGCGACCGTAAAATCACCGATTATCTTCCCAAAGGCGAGCACGCGGACCGATTTTTGACGCTTATGAAAAAGTCGTTCGACATGCTTAAAGACCACCCCGTAAATATCGAACGCCGCAAAAAAGGACTTAATCCCGCAAACTCAATCTGGCTGTGGGGCGAAGGCAGAAAGCCCGCCCTTGACGACTTTTACAAATTGCACGGTCTTCACGGCGCGGTAATTTCCGCGGTAGACCTTATAAAAGGCATCGGTATAGCCGCAAACATGGAAGTAATCGAAGTAGCGGGCGCGACGGGCACGATAAAAACGAACTTCGACGGTAAAGCCGAGGCGGCGGTAAACGCATTAAAGAAAAACGATTTTGTCTACATACATCTCGAAGCGCCCGACGAATGCGGTCATCAGGGCAATTACGAGGAAAAAAAGCAGTCAATCGAATTAATCGACCGTAAAATCGTGGGTCCCGTCCTTGAATTTCTTAAAGCTCAAAACGTGCCTTTTAAAATCGCCGTTCTTCCCGACCACGCGACGCCCATAGTCAAAAAAACTCACGTTTCCGACCCCGTACCCTACCTTATTTACGACAGCGAAAACCCCGTCGGCAGCGGCATAAAGGTTTTTGACGAAGAAAATGCGGCGAAAACGGGAATATATACGGCAAGCGGCGTAGATTTTATGAAAAAACTGTTGTCGTAAAGCCAAAAATACAAGCTTATTTCATTACAGTAAATTTTTTACGGCTTATAAACAAAATATATTCCGAAGTTCAATTTTTACGCCCAAAAGACAAACTATACCGCAAACAAACCTATAAAAAACAAATCGCGCGCGGACCAAAAACGCCGCACGCGATTTTTTTTGTTTTTAATAAATACCTTACAAAATTACTTTTCGACAGCCGCCTTTCTTTCCATTACCGATTTAAGGAACTTCTTTTCCTTCGCGGTAAACTTGTCGCTGCGGTCGTAACGGTAAAGACCGTTAACCTCCTGCTCCACGTCGTAAAGCTGCGTGTAACAAAGCGCCCAGCATTTTTCATCGTCCAAAAGCACGTCGGTAAGCCCTTTATATCTTTCGAAGAACTCGTTTCTGTCTTTTGGCGCGTTGCCGTAACCCCAGCCGCCGTCGTCGTCGGGCAATTTGATTCCGCCGTACTCGGAAACCCAATAAGGAGTATTGTTGTAAGACTGTCTGTCCGTAAAGTTAACGAAAATTCCGTTATTTTCCTCAAATCCCTTGCGGAAAGCTTCGGGATTCTGCTCATACCAATGGATATCGAAAGTATCGGTAATTACGTGGAAATTTCCGCTTGTATCTATTACGGGGCGAGTATTATCCTGACTTTTAACGACGCGGTAAATGGTTTCAAGCAGTCTGTCGTCCTGTCTTAATTTTTTCGGTCCGCGGTCCCACGTTTCGTTAAGACAGCACCAGCCTATAATCGACGGGTGATTGTAGTCGCGCCTTATCTCCGCAAGCCAATCGGGAATAAGCTCGTCAAGGCAAGAGATGTCGTCGTGATTTAAGTGCCAGTCGGGATATTCGTCCCATACCATGTAACCCGCTTTGTCCGCGGCGTAAAGGGCAAGCGGCTCGAACACTTTTTCGTGGAAGCGCGCGCCGTTATACCCTAAATCGGTCGAAAGTTTAATATCCTCGTCGAAACGGCTTACGTCGGGAGCCGTGTAAATCCCGTCCTTATAAAATCCCTGGTCAAGTATGAATCTGCCGAAAACGGACCTGCCGTTAAGATAAAACTTGCCGTCCTTAAAGCAAACGGAACGCATGCCGAAGTAACTTTTTACTTCGTCCAAAACCTTGTTTCCGCTTGAAAGGGTCAGCTTAAGGTCGTAAAGGTTGCCCTGTCCCAAATCCCAAAGATGAAGTTTACTCAGCTTAAGCTCGAAAGAAGCGTGCCCGGCTTTAACGGAAACGGTACGTTTTCCCACTGATTCTCCGCCGAAAAACGCCTCCGCGGTCAGCAAGCAGTCGCTACTTAACACGGTATTGAGTTCCACCGACACAGCGGACTCCTCCACGACGGGAGTAAGACGGAAAAAGTCTATATGCTGCGCTTCAACCGCCTCCATCCATACGGTTTGCCATATTCCCGTAGTACGGGTATAGAAACAGCCGCGGGAATTTAGGTCAGGACACTGTTTGCCCGCACCGTATTTACCGTTTCTCAAATCGTCTTTGGCAAGAACGGTCACATAATTGCCCGTTTCTTTCAGTAAATCCGTAATATCGAAGTAAAAAGGCCAGTATCCGCCCTTATGAGTGCCCGCAAGCGTACCGTTTACGTAAACAAACGCCTCGTGGTCCACCGCGCCGAAATGCAAAAGCACTCTTTTATCCTTGAAAGACGCGGGAATATCAAGCTTGCGGCGATACCAGACCGCGTCCATAAATCCCTTATATCCAATGCCGGACAAATCGCTTTCGGGCGCAAAAGGAACGATAATTTTGTCGTTTAGTTTATCGCGAAGATAGTATTTTTTATCTAATCCTTCGCTGCAGAAATCAATTTCGAATTCCCACTCTCCGTTAAGATTAACCCAGTTGTCGCGCTTAAATTGCGGCTCCGGATGTTCGGGCCTCGGAATGCTCATTTTTTATATCTCCTTGACGGCGTAATCTATTTTTTTTGTTTTCGCCGATTTATAATATTTTAGCACACTAAACGGGTTTTAGCTATTAAAAATCATATTCATCATATATAAATATTGACTTTTTCTACTGTATAATGCGCGTTTTTAAGTTTCGGAAAAAACTACGGACCTAAATCAAGTAATATTGCTTGAAAGTAACGCATCATCCGCCTTACACCGTTTTAAGAAAAAAGCACAAAATAAAGTCAAAATTATCGGTGGAACGGGTGTTTTAACATATTCTGAATGAGTAAACTGCCCTCTTAACCGTCAACGGATGTCGCTTATATCGCGGTTTCTTTTTGACACACACGCTTATTTAACGCAATCCTTGCCGTGGCTTTGCAATATTCTTGTTTAACCGATACCTCATTGTTACTTTTTTATTCTGATTATGCTTGCGATTGAGCTATTCTTTTTTTATACATAACCGAGGGGGTGGGGATTTTTCAAACCAAAGCGCAATAAAAAAAAGCGCGGCGTCCCATAAAAGACTCCGCGCCCGAAAAAATGTTTATTAAATAATCCGTCAACCGCAAGCGTCTTCAGCTTTACGGTTTCAGCCTTTGTCAGCCTTTAAGCAGTTTGGCAAGCACTTCGTTGACCACTTTGGGATTTGCCTTGCCTTTAGTGGCCTTCATCACCTGTCCCACGAAAAAGGACACGACTTTCGTGTTGCCGGAGCGGTAATCGTTTACCACCCTCTCGTTGGCGGCCATGATTTCTTTGACAACGGCCTCGATTTCGGCGGTATCGTTGGACTGGCGAAGTCCCAGTTTGTCCACGACTGCCGCGGGGTCGGAGTCGGTCCCCCAGACTTTGGGGAAAATCTCCTTCTGAACGGCAACAAGACTGACTACGCCCTGCTCCACCAGCGACAGCATCGCGCTTAACTGAGCGGGAGTAATTTTAATGTTAACGTCCTCGCTTCCCGGCTCTTTGGCAAGACGCATTACGTCGCCCATGATGAAATTAGCGGCTTTTTTGGGGTTGGCTCCCGCGGCAACCGCTCCGTCGAAAAGGTCGGCAATCGCCACGTCAGCCGTTATCAGCGCCGCGTCGTAATCCGAAAGATTATACTCGGCGGTATATTTATCTATACGCTGCTGCTTTAATGCGGGAATGGTAGCCCTTATCCGCTCGATGTCCTCATCGGACATGACGACGGGCATAAGGTCGGGTTCGGGAAAATATCTGTAATCGTGGGCGTTTTCCTTGCCGCGCATACCGCTGCCCTCGCCCGAAACGTCGTCCCAGCGGCGCGTTTCCTGCACCACTTGTCCGCCGCTTTCCTTTATCTCTATCTGACGCTCCGCTTCATACTTACAGGAACGCAGCACGGACCTGAACGAATTAAGGTTTTTGGTTTCGGTACGCGTGCCCATAGGCTCGCCTTTTTTAGCGACGGAAAGATTTACGTCGCACCTTAAACTGCCCTCCTGCATTTTTACGTCCGACACTCCCGTGTATTTGAGAATGTTTTTAAGCTCGGTCAGAAACGCCACTGCGTCCTCGGGCGAATGAAGGTCGGGCTCGGTTACGATTTCCATAAGGGGAACGCCGCAACGGTTGTAATCCACGCGCGTGACTCCGCCCTCGTGAATAAGTTTGCCCGCGTCTTCCTCAAGGTGAATACGGTTAAGCCTTACGAACTTATCTTCTCCGTCCGCGCCCTTAAACGCCACTCCGCCGCCGCGGCAAAGCGGCAAATCGTACTGGCTTGTCTGCCACGCTTTGGGAAGGTCGGGATAAAAATAGTTTTTACGGTCCCATTTGCTGTAACGCGAAATTTCGCACCCGAGCGCAAGTCCCGCTTTTACGGTATATTCCACCGCGGTTTTGTTGAGCACGGGCAATACACCCGGAAAGCCCGAACAAATCGGGCAGCAGTGCGTATTGGGTTCGCCGCCGAAAACGTTGGGGCAGGAACAGAATATTTTGCTTTTCGTCTTAAGTTCGCAATGAATTTCAAGTCCGATGGTAATTTCGTAATCCGCAGTCATCAGCCTAACTCCTTTTCCAAAGTTTCCGCCGCGCCGTACAGCTCTTTTTCCCCGAAGGAACGGCCTATAAGCTGCGCTCCTATGGGCATTCCGTCCTTATCCGCGCCGCAAGGAATGCTTATCGCGGGATTGCCTATGATATTGACGGGCACCGTGAATATATCGGCAAGATAAGCCTCCGTAGGGTCGGACGTTTTCCTGCCCGCCTCGAATGCCGTGGTGGGTGCGGTAGGACTGAGAATAAAATCGCACTCTTTTAAAGCCGCGTCGAATTCCGCCTTGATTTTTGTCCTTATTTTCGACGCTTTAAGATAATATGCGTCGTAATAGCCGCTGGACAAAACGTAATTTCCTATCATGATGCGGCGCTTGACTTCCGCACCGAAATACGCCGTGCGCGACTTGTAATAAAGGTCTATATAGTCGTCAGCGTCCGCCCTCAGCCCGTATTTTACTCCGTCGAAACGCGCGAGATTGCTGGTTGCCTCGGCACAGGCGATAACATAGTAAGTTGCAAGCGCGGCGTCGAAGGAGCCTATCGAAATTTCCTTAAGGGAAGCGCCCGCCTTTTCGTAACTCTTTGCTGCAGCAAGCACGGCGTTTTTGACTTCGGAAGAAAAATCCTGAGCAAAAAACTCCTTGGGTATGCCCACCGTCTTGCCTTTTACTCCCGAAACGTAATCCGTATAATCGGTTTTAACGGAGGACGAAGTGGAATCCATTTCGTCGTGTCCGGCAATTACATTCAAAAGCTCGGCGTTGTCGCGCACGCACCTGGTAAGCGGTCCTATCTGGTCCAAAGAGGACGCAAACGCCACAAGCCCGAAGCGCGAAACTGCGGAATACGTAGGCTTAAGCCCTACCACTCCGCAAAAAGACGCGGGCTGACGGATACTTCCGCCCGTGTCCGAACCAAGCGCCCCGTAAGCCTGAAACGCCGCCACCGACGAAGCCGACCCGCCGCTGGAGCCGCCCGGGACGCGAGCGGGATTTACGGCGTTTTTGACCGGCCCGAATGCGGAATTTTCGTTGGCGGAACCCATTGCGAATTCGTCCATATTGGCTTTGCCGACAATGACGGCGTCGGCAGCTTTAAGCTTTTTGACAACCGTAGCGTCGAAAGGCGGCACATAATTGCTTAAAAACTCGGACGCGCACGTAGTCCTTATTCCTAAAGTGGAAATATTGTCCTTGACGATTATCGGAACGCCCGCAAGAGCGCCGATTTTCTCGCCGCGCGCGATTTTGCCGTCTACCTCCGCGGCTTTTTCAAGCGCGCTTTCTTCAGTCACGGTGATTAACGTATTAAGGTCGGCGGTTTCCTTTATACGCGAAAAAACCGCCTTTGCAACTTCGACGGAGCTTAATTCCTTCGCGGCTATTTTATCCCTTACTTCGGTAAGGCTTAACTTAACTATGTCCATAAAACTCACTCCAAAACCTTAGGTACGATATATGCGCTGCCGTCGGACTCGGGAGCGTTTTTCAAAAGCTCCTCTCTCGGCATGGGCTCAGTCGCCTTGTCTTCGCGCAATACGTTTACAAACGGCAAAATATGCGCCGTAGGCGGAACGTCAGACACGTCAGCTTCGTCCAGACGGCGGAACAAATCAAGTACTCTGCCCATCTCTTCTCCCATTGCGTCAAGCTCCTCCTCGGTAAAAGTAAGGCGGGAAAGTTCGGCAATGTGAAGCACCTCTTTTCTGTCGATTTTCATTGATTTCTCCTTAAAAAGGTTTACCCGTAAATTATACTTGTTATTGACGTAAAAGTCAATTATTTGACGGCTTGACAAATCCCGTAAAGCGCCCTGATGTTGACAAACCTTCAAAAAAATGATATTATACCCTAAAAGCTCACAAAAGGCGGACTTTTATATGTATCCGTATATGTTCGGCGGGAAAATTTCCTCCTATTCGGTTTTTATGGTAATCGCCATTATTGCGGCGGTTATGCTTTACAGATTTCTTTCCGCAAAGAAAAAAACTCCCGACGATATTTATAATTACTACTCCACCGCAGGCATAGTGTCCATCGCCGCGGGAGTACTTTCCGCGTTTTTATTTCAGTCGGTCTACAACTTTTTCGAAACGGGAGTTTTCCGTTTGGGCGGGCTTACCTTTATGGGCGGTCTGGTGGGCGGAGCCCTTTGTTTTATTCTCTTTGCAGTATGTTCGCGAAAAGCCAACATCCGCCGCGCGTTTTTTTCTCAGTCGGAAATAGCCGCTCCTTGCGTCGCGCTTGCCCACGCAATAGGCAGAATAGGCTGCTTTTTGGCGGGCTGCTGTTACGGCAAGGAAAGCGACTTTGGATTGTTTTTCCCCGCCATCGGCAAAAAAGTAATCCCCACTCAGCTTTACGAAGCTGTTTTCCTGTTCGTTCTTTTTGCGGTTTTACTTACCTTCACCCTTAAAAACAAGCCTGAAGGTTTTAATCTTATAGTCTATTGCTTTGCATACTCGGTTTTCAGGTTTACGATAGAGTTTTTCCGCGACGACCCGCGCGGCGCGTTTCTGGGTGCGCTTTCCCCCTCGCAGGTACAGTCGTTAATCTTCTTTGCGTGCGGAATCGCGCTTACCGTATTGCGCCTTAAAAAACCCGAACTTTATCTTGCCGGCTGCCGAGAAGAAAGCAACGCCGTTTCGCAGATAAAATGCGACAACGAAAACGGAATAACGCCCGATAACGAAATTTCGGCGGCTGAAATTGAAAAGCCGAGCCCCGAAACCGTATCCGAAACCGACTTGACTTCGTCCGCCGATAAACCGACGGATTCCGATAAAAAATAGAGCCCTTTTTACGCCGCCGGAACAAGCTTGGCGAAAACGCATCGCCGAAAACAAACAAGGTAAACAGTTAACTAATTTTTTTCATAAAATTGTCTGAACGTTAAAAAACCGCCCTTTATACGGACGGTATTTTTTTGAGTTTATCATATTGAAAATATTACCTGCTGTAACAAAAATCTGATGAAAGCCAGCTTTGAGTATCAAATAGTCGGTAAAGCACAGCTTTTCGAACTGAGTATCGAAAAAAACGCAATCCTATATTTTCGTCAATAAAAAACTAATCGAAGAAATGCCGTAAAAAACTATTGTCTTTAACCTTAGAATTGTCTTGCTTAAATTATCTTGCCGCAATGACCGTACAAGGCACTTTGTTTTCCACAATGTCCTTAAGGTCGTAACGGGAACTTGCGATGATGACTTTTGTACCTATTTCGATACAGGGTTTTATGTACTCGAGTTTTGCCTTTGCGCCGTTTGCCCCTTCCCTGGACGCGCCCGAACACTTTTTCTTTATGTCGTCGATGTTGGCAATGACTTCGGCGGCGTCCTTGCCGCTTATCTCTCTTATCAAGGAATCGGGATTATTTAAATCGCTGTAAATACCGTCGAGATTGGTAAGTATCACCAGCAATCTGGCCTTAACGAGACACGCCACCTGCGCAGCGGTTTCGTCGTTGTCCACTAATTCCACGACGTGCTTGCCTGCCTTTTGCAGCTTAAGAATTTCCAGTTTGCGGTTTTCTTCCGAGGACACGCAGTCGTTGTAGTTTATAATGGGAATCGCGTTTTGTTTCGCGCAACGCAAAAGCAGGTTTTTAATATGTTCGCGATTGGTTTCGTCATTGAAATGGTTATGCTCCAGAAGTACCTGCCGCACCGAGTAACGGCTGTCGATGAAATTGCGGTAAGTCTGCATCAGAACGGTTTGTCCCTGCGCGGCGTAATCGGCTTTGACGTCGTCGGCAGGCCCCGTAAGCTCCTTCCCGTTTCGATGAATATAATCCAGTCTGCCTATAACGGTCGCACCGCTTGAAACCCAAATCATGCCGGGCTTCAAAAAGCGGGAAATCATGACGAATTTATTGTAGTCAAGCTCGCCGTGAACGCTGTCCACAAGCGCCATAGAGCCTATTTTACCCACAAGTTCCACATCGAAATTCATAAAAAAATCCTTATAAACGCGGTATTTTTGTATATTCTAACATTTTTACCCGCTTTAGTCAATAATTTGTCTTTGAGTGTTGAAATTATTTGCCGTAATGCGGGAAAAGGGCTATAATTAACTGCGGACGACAGAGTTTTACTTTGCTTCGATAATAAAAAATACGACGTATAGAATCCGCACTAGACTAAAATTATGTAAACGTTTGCTTGTAAAACTCGGTTTTCCGGTTTAAGACTGCATTAAAGGAGATTTACACATGGAAAAAATAGCCTCTTTTACGATTGACCACCTTAATCACCCTGCAGGCATATATCTTTCACGCAAGGACGGCGACATTTATACTTACGACGTGCGGATTTGCGCGCCCTACCGCGACAAACTGCTCACCGACGGGGAAATTCATTCGCTGGAACACCTGCTTGCAACCGTACTTAGAAACGGAGCGCAAAAAGACAATGTAATTTACGTCGGGCCCATGGGATGCAGGACGGGTTTTTACGTACTGTACCGCAATCTTGAACTTACGGAAGCGCAAGCGGACATAATTTCCGCCTTTCAGACGGTGGCGTCCTACCGCGGCGAAATGCCGGGCAACACCCCGTCCGAATGCGGCAACTGCAAAAATCTTTCGGTAAAAAAGGCAAAAAATGCGGCAGAACTTTTTTTAAAAAGAACTCAAAATCCGTAATCCATTCTGTTTTTAGCGTCCCGAACGGGAATTTTACGCTTTAAAAATTTTTTACGGCGATTAAGGCGATTCGCTTGACCGAGTCGCTTTTTTTGTAGTAATATATGCAGGCTGTGCATATCAATATGTTGTGTCAAAATTGTGATTTTTTTTAATCACACACAATATATGGTGAAAACACAAAAACTTTCAATGCGAGGCGATATTTATGAAAATAATAAAGAGAAACGGCGCGGAACAGTTGTTTGACCCGAAAAAAATCGTAAACGCCATCACAAAAGCCAACGATGCCGTTGCGGAAAACTGCCGCATGACCGAAATGCAGATAAAGCGTATCTCCGAAAGCGTGGTAAACGCCTGCGAAAAGCTTGGCCGCACTCCGGGAGTCGAGGAAGTACAGGACATAGTGGAACATCAGATTATGTCGCACGGCGCGTATGAAGTGGCAAAAGCGTACATCACCTACCGCTATACCCGTATGCTTGTGCGTCAGTCCAACACCACCGACGACAAAATTTTAAGCCTTATCGAGTGCAATAACGAAGAGGCCAAACAGGAAAACAGCAATAAAAACCCGATAGTGAATTCCACCCAGCGCGACTACATCGCGGGTGAAGTTTCGCGCGACCTTACCAACAGAATTCTGCTGCCCAATGAAATAGTCGAGGCGCACAACGAGGGAATTATCCACTTTCACGATACCGATTACTACGCCCAGCATATGCACAACTGCGACCTTGTAAACCTTGAAGATATGCTTCAGAACGGGACGGTTATCACGGGCACGCTTATAGAGCGCCCCCACAGTTTTTCCACGGCGTGCAATATCGCCACCCAGATAATAGCGCAGGTTGCGTCAAACCAGTACGGCGGTCAATCGATATCGCTTGCCCATCTTGCGCCTTTCGTCAACGTCAGCCGGGAAAAGATTCGCCGCGACATAATTGCCGAAGCCGAATCCTTGGGCGCAAAACCTTCGGAAGAAAAAATCGACGAACTTACCGAAAAAAGACTGCGCGAAGAAATACGCCGCGGCGTGCAAACCATACAGTACCAGGTAGTGACGCTGCTTACCACCAACGGGCAGGCTCCCTTCGTTACGGTCTTCATGTATCTCAACGAGGCGAAAAACGAAGCGGAAAAACGCGACCTTGCGCTTATAATAGAGGAAGTTCTGCGCCAGCGTCACCAGGGCGTCAAAAACGAAAAAGGCGTATGGGTTACTCCCGCCTTCCCCAAACTCATATACGTTCTTGAAGAGGACAACATTCACGAGGGCGACAAGTACTGGTACCTTACCGAGCTTGCCGCGCGTTGCACCGCCAAAAGGCTGGTCCCCGACTACATTTCCGAAAAGAAGATGAAGGAGCTTAAAGAAGGCAACTGCTTCCCCGTCATGGGCTGCAGAAGCGCGCTTTCGCCCTGGAAAGACGAAAACGGCAATTATAAATTTTACGGCAGATTCAATCAGGGCGTTGTAACGATAAACCTTGTGGACGTTGCGCTTTCCTCGGGCGGAAACGAGGATAAGTTCTGGAAAATATTCGACGAACGGCTGGAGCTTTGTTATAAAGCGCTTATGTGCAGGCACAACCGTCTTAAAGGCACGCTGTCCGACGCCGCGCCCATACTTTGGCAGTACGGCGCGTGCGCACGTCTCAAAAAAGGCGAAACCATCGACAAACTGCTTGTGGGCGGATACTCGACGATTTCGCTGGGATATGCGGGACTTTGCGAATGCGTGCGCTACATGACGGGCAAGTCGCACACGGACCCTGCCGCCACCCCTTTCGCCCTCCGCATAATGGAATACATGAACGAAAAGTGCAACGCGTGGAAGAAAAAAACCACGATAGGATTCGGAATTTACGGCACTCCGCTTGAAAGCACAACCTATAAATTCGCAAAATGTCTGCAGCGCCGCTTCGGTATAATAGAAGGCGTAACGGACAAAGGCTACATCACCAACAGCTATCACGTCCACGTAACGGAAAACATCGACGCGTTCGAAAAACTGCGTTTCGAGTCGCAATTTCAGTCCCTTTCCACGGGCGGCGCAATAAGCTACGTCGAAGTCCCCGATATGCAGAACAATATCGAGGCGGTGCTTTCGGTAATCAAGTTCATATACGACAACATCATGTATGCGGAGCTTAACACGAAAAGCGATTACTGCCAGGTTTGCGGCTTCGACGGCGAAATACAGATAAAGGAAGCGGATGGCAAGCTTGTGTGGGAGTGTCCCAATTGCGGCAACCGCGACCAGGACAAAATGAACGTCGCAAGACGCACGTGCGGCTATATAGGCACGCAGTTCTGGAACCAGGGACGAACCCAGGAAATAAAAGACCGTGTACTCCACCTTTAATCGCTTGCTTTTTACGCTGTTCAGTCGTATTTACTTCCCGAGGATTAAATTCGCACGGCGGATAAATTCAACAATAGTAAAATTTATTTACAGTGCGGCGATAAAACTCAAACGATAAAAGGTTAAAACAGACATTTCATCAAGGAGAAACGAACATTTTTTACGGTAACATAAAAAAAACCGACATAGCCGACGGCCCGGGCGTAAGAGTTTCGCTGTTCGTGTCAGGGTGCAGAAACCGCTGTAAAGAATGTTTCCAGCCCGAAACGTGGGCGTTCGATTACGGCCGCCCTTTCACCGAAGAAACGGAAAAAGAGATTTTAAGCGCGCTCAGCCCTGAGTTTATATCGGGGCTTACCGTTTTGGGCGGAGAACCTTTAGAACCCGAAAACCAGCAAACCCTTTTACCCTTTCTTAAAAAGGTAAAAAAACAGTTTCCCGATAAAACCGTGTGGTTATACTCGGGTTTTACGTTTGAGGAGCTGTTTTCCGCCTCCTGCCGCGCGTGCACGCCCGAAATAAAGGAAATTCTGACTTATCTGGACGTACTCGTGGACGGCAGATTCATGCACGACAAAAAAAATCTGCTGCTGAAATTCCGCGGCTCGTCAAATCAGAGGCTTATAGACCTTAAAACCACGATTGAAAAGGGAAAAGTTACGCTGTGGGAAGGCAGTTCCCGCGGACTCGGATAAATTCAATCTGCAAAAATTCATATTTTTTGTGATACCGTATATTTTTCGTAAAGCTCCGATAAAAGGCATTTGCCGCAGCTTTGCAAAAAAATCAACGAAGAAAAACGGGCAGCAATCAAATCGGCGGTTTTTGTTTTTCGCTCTCGGGGGCGAAACGCATAAACCGCTTTTTTATTGTGTAATTTCTACTATTTTAATCGATAACGTTTGACTAATATCCGCAAAAGTTTTATAATAGTTAAGGCTTTTCGGAAGACGGCTTTTTTGCCGCGTCAAAATTACCGGAAAGCCAATGGGCGTGCGCCTGAAATACGGGCTACGCAGACTTAAAAACCAAGAATATTTTATTTGGAGGATAACTATGAAAAAAATGACAATCGACGGTAATACCGCCGCGTCGCACATTGCATACGCATTCAGCGAAGTTGCGGCCATTTACCCCATTACGCCTTCCTCCCCCATGGCGGAAGTTGCGGACGAGTGGTCCGCTCAGGGCAGGAAAAACATGTTCGGACAGCCCTTAAGACTTGCCGAAATGGAATCCGAAGGCGGCGCCGCCGGTGCGGTGCACGGCTCTTTGGTGGCGGGCGCACTGACTACCACTTACACTGCAAGCCAGGGCTTGTTGCTGATGATCCCCAATATGTACAAAATCGCGGGCGAGCTTCTTCCCACCGTGTTCCACGTCAGCGCCAGGGCGCTTGCCGCGCACGCGCTTAACATCTTCGGTGACCATGCGGACGTAATGGCGTGCCGTCAGACCGGTTTTGCCATGTTGTCCTCCAATTCCGTGCAGGAAGTCATGGACCTTGCGCTTGTCGCGCACCTTTCTACGCTTAAATCCAGCGTGCCTTTCCTCCACTTTTTCGACGGATTCCGCACCAGCCACGAGGTAAGCAAAATCGACGGCATCGAATACGACGAGATTCTTCCCCTTGTGGATATGGAAGACATCAGACGCTTCAAAGCGCGCGCGCTTAATCCCGAGCATCCCGTTCAGATGGGCACCGCTCAGAACGGCGACATTTATTTCCAGAACCGCGAGGCTGCCAACAAATATTACGAGGCGGTACCCAGCATCGTAAAGGAAATGATGAAAAAGGTAACGAAGCTCACGGGCAGAAAGTACGAGCTTTATCAGTATTACGGAGCGCCCGACGCCGAAGAAATCATCGTCATGATGGGTTCGGGCTGCGAAGCGGCGGAAGAAACGGTCGATTATCTTGCAAAACAGGGCAAGAAAGTAGGACTTTTGAAAGTAAGACTTTACCGTCCTTTCTCCGTAAAAGACTTTGTGGGCGCTATTCCTGCTTCCGTAAAGAAAATCGCGGTGCTTGACCGCACTAAAGAAGCAGGCTCTTTGGGCGAACCTCTTTACCTCGACGTTTGCGCAGCGCTTGCCGAATCCGGCCGCGGCGACATCAAGGTTTACGGCGGCAGATACGGATTGGGCAGCAAGGAATTCAACCCCTCCATGGTTGGCGCGGTTTACGAAAACCTTGAAAAGAAAAATCCCAAAAACCACTTCACGGTGGGCATCACCGACGACGTGACGAACACTTCTCTCCCCGTCGAAAAATTCATCAACGCTTCCCCCGAGGGAACAAGCCGCTGCAAGTTCTACGGACTTGGTTCCGACGGAACGGTGGGCGCAAACAAGAACAGCATCAAAATCATCGGCGACCATACCGATATGTACGCTCAGGGCTATTTTGCGTACGACTCCAAAAAGAGCGGCGGTCTTACCATTTCGCACCTGCGCTTCGGTAAAACCCCCATTAAATCCACCTACCTTATCGACCAGGCCGATTTCGTCGCCTGCCACAACCAGTCTTACGTGACCCGTTACGACATGGTGTCCGACCTTAAGGAAGGCGGCGTATTCCTGCTTAACACCATCTGGAACAAAGATCAGCTGGACGAGGAACTCCCCTACCAGATGAAGAACCAGATTGCAAAGAAGCATATCAAATTCTACACTCTCGACGCGCTTAAGATAGTCACTGAAATCGGCGCAAGAAAGGGCGTCAACACCGTTTGCCAGGCGGCTTTCTTCAAGCTTGCAAACATCATTCCTTACGAGCAGGCTGCCGATTACATGAAGCAGATGATCAAAAAGGCTTACGGCAAGAAAGGCGACGCTGTCGTCAACATGAACTACGCCTGCGTGGACAAAGCCATCGAGGGTCTTGTGGAAATCAAGTATCCCGCAGATTGGGCTACCACCACTAAGGGCGCGCCCATGGTGGAAGGACCTGCCGATCCTTACTTCCGCGCGTTCATCAAGCCTATTGCCGCTCAGGAAGGCGACAAACTGCCCGTCTCCGCTTTCGAGCCCGACGGTCACGTCCCCACCGGCACCACTCAGTTCGAGAAGCGCGGTATCGCTTCCGCCCTGCCCGTGTGGATTCCCGAAAACTGCATACAGTGCGGACAGTGCTCTTTGGTTTGCCCGCACGCAAGCATAAGACCTATTCTCACCACCAAGGAAGAATCGGCGAAAGCTCCCGAAAACTACGTTGTAAAACCCGCTATGGGTCTTCCCGAATACGACTTCCGTATTCAGATTTCTCCTCTTGACTGCACGGGCTGCGGCAGCTGCGCAAACGTTTGCCCCGCCAAAGTAAAGGCGCTTAAGATGATGCCTTTCGAACCCGTTGCGAAGAAAGAAGAAGCCAACTGGGATTACAGCCGCACGGTTGCACAGAAAGACGTCAGCGCGAAATTCAAGCCCGAAACCATCAAGGGCAGCCAGTTCCGTCAGCCGCTGTTCGAATTCTCGGGCGCGTGCGCGGGCTGCGGCGAGACTCCTTACGTCAAACTCGTCACTCAGCTTTTCGGCGACCGCATGATTGTTGCAAACGCTACGGGCTGCTCCTCCATTTACGGAGGCTCGGCACCCACCTGCCCCTACACCAAGAACGCGGAAGGTCATGGTCCCGCTTGGGCAAACAGCTTGTTCGAGGACAACGCGGAATTCGGCTACGGCATGAACCTTGCTTACAAAGCGCGCAGGGCTAAGCTTGAAGCGGATATGCTTGTGGCGGCAGACGAAGTAAGTCCCGCCACCAAAGCGGCGTTCGACGAATGGATTGCAAACAAGGACACCGCGGCAGGCAGCAAAGCGGCGGCGGCAAAAGTAAAAGCCGCGCTTGAAACCGAAAAAGCCGAACTTGCGGACATCCGCAACAACGTCGACTGCTTGGTTAAACCCTCCGTATGGATTTTCGGCGGCGACGGCTGGGCATACGATATCGGTTACGGCGGACTTGACCACGTGCTTGCCTCCGGCGAGGACGTAAACGTGCTTGTCATGGATACCGAAGTTTATTCCAACACGGGCGGACAGGCAAGCAAGGCTACTCCTACCGGCTCGGTTGCGAAGTTCGCTGCGGCAGGTAAACGCACCAAGAAAAAGGACCTCGGCATGATGGCGATGAGCTACGGCTACGTCTACGTCGCACAGGTCGCTATGGGCGCTGACAAGAACCAGGTCATCAAGGCTCTTGCCGAAGCGGAAGCTTACAATGGTCCTTCGCTTATCATTGCTTACGCTACCTGCATCAACCACGGCATAGACATGTCCAACGGCCAGCTTGAAACCAAGAAGGCTGTCGAAGCGGGCTACTGGCAGCTTTACCGCTACAATCCCGCCGCACCCGAGGGAGTCAATCCCTTCACGCTGGATTCCAAGGATCCGACGGGCTCCTATCAGGAATACCTTGCGGGCGAAGTACGTTACACCGCGCTTAAGAAAGCCAACCCCGAAGTTGCCGAGAAGCTCTTCGCTCAGGCTGAAGAAGACGCGAAAGCAAGACTTGAAACCTACAAGAAGAAAGCAGGCAAGTAATTTACCGATTGACGGCAGATTTACCGATAAAGTAATTTACCGTTAATCCGAAAATTTTTACAGGAAAACGTATGGGGGGACGATTTATACCGTCCCCTTTCGTTAAAACCGGTGTACGCATCGGTTGGCTACCAGGTAAAATGGCATAAGTGCTATTTTTGCTCCCGCACGGGGCAACGACTTATACGCTTCAGGATACAGTCGCCGTGACTTATTTCAGCAGTCGAAAATCGTAGAATACGATTTCTGCGCGTTTTCACTGAGTTACGGGATTTTATCCGAGGCGTATTTTTTTATTTCCCCGCGCTAAAAATCATTTACTTATAAGGAGACAAAAATGAAGCAAAAACAACACAAACCCGAAAAAAACGAAGATAACAAGTCCACTCTTGCGCGCGAGGAGCAGACGTCAAACGACAACTTATCTCCGCTTGAAGAAACGCTTGAAGTAAAAACCGACGAAAGTGTACCCGCCGAAAAAGACTGCGCTGAAAATAATACCGGCGAAACAGCCGAAAATCCGGCGGACGCAAACGAAAAAGACTCTCCTTCCGATAACGAAGAAAAAATCCGCGGCGAGGCCCTCGTCATAGAAAACAGCGAAAGCGGCAACCCGTTCGGCATGGAAGTCAAAAAGGAAACTAAAAAAAGGGAAAAACTCGGCTTTTGGAAAACTACTCTTAAAGTCCTTAACTACATTTTCATAGACGGACTTTCGGGCATGGCGATAGGCCTTTTCGCAACGCTTATCATCGGCACGATTATCGGACAGATAGGCTCTTTTATCCCGGGCGTAATCGGTAAATTCATAGGTTATATCGGCACATTTGCCAAAGCCATGATGGGCGCGGGCATCGGCATAGGCATGGCGTACAAGCTGAAAAAAGCGCCTATGGTTTCCATAAGCGCGGGAGTTGCCGGCATGATAGGCGCGTTTGCTTCAAATATTATAGACGGCAACACCGTAATATCGGGCGTAGGCGAACCTTTAGGTGCGTTTATCGCGGCTTTCGTTGCCCTCGAAACGGGCTCTTTGGTGGCAGGCAAAACCAAAGTAGACATAATCGTCACACCTTTAGTCAGCATCTTCAGCGGCGCTGTTATAGGGCTTTTGGCAGGTCCCCCCATCTCCTCTTTCATGAACCTCATCGGCAGTTTAATAAACGCAAGTGCGCAACAGCAACCCGTAATCATGGGTATTCTGGTTTCCGTGCTTATGGGAATAGCACTGACGCTGCCCATAAGCTCCGCCGCCATAGGCGTCGCTTTGTCGCTTAGCGGAATAGCCGCCGGCGCCGCGGTCGTGGGATGCTGCTGTCAGATGGTGGGCTTTGCCGTCATGAGCTTCCGCGAAAACCGCTGGAGCGGACTGGTAGCCCAAGGTATAGGCACAAGTATGTTGCAAATGCCCAATATAATCCGCCGCCCCGTGATATGGCTGCCTACGATTATAGCAAGCGCAATATTGGGCCCCATTTCTACGGCTGTATTCGGCATGGTATCCACGCCCGTCGGCTCGGGCATGGGAACGGCAGGGCTTGTAGGGCCTTTCCAGACCTATGTCGCAATGACGGAAGCAGGTTTCGGAATAGGCATAACTCTTACCGAAATACTGTTTATGCATATCATTCTTCCCGCCGCGCTGGTGCTTGGAATAAGCGAACTTATGCGTTACTTTAAGGTAATAAGAAAAGATGACCTTAAGCTGGATTTGTAAGATTGCAAAAAGGAATTTTCAGTTTACCGCGCTTTCCAGATTTGACACTGAATTTACAGCGCAATTCACGCGGAAAACTTTAAGCAAGGCTAAAAAACGGCTTAAATCCCGATTGTTTGAAGCCGCATTAATACACCGATATTCAGCGGTTTAATACAATCTTTACAAACTTAAAACTCCGAATAATGCCGAATTAACCTTAAACCTTTTAATAATTAGGCTGCGTTTTCAATCAACTAAACAAATTAAAAAAGGAACGTTTTAATATAACGCTCCTTTTTTTTGTTTGATTGTTTTAATTGCAATAAAGGGAACCGAATTACGCAAGCAGCATACGGTCGTTTAACGTACCGGCCGTTTCCTCGAACTTTTTCAAAAGGTCGTCAACGTGCAAAGCCTTCTTTTCCTCTCCGCTGACGTCGTAGATTATGCGTCCCTCGTGCATCATTACAAGACGGTTGCCGTAACGTATGGCGTCTTTCATGTTGTGCGTAATCATAATGGTGGTAAGGTTTTCCTCGGAAGTGATTTCTTCCGTAAGCTGCAAAACCTTTGCCGCGGTTTTCGGGTCAAGTGCGGCGGTATGCTCGTCTAGCAGCAACAGTTCGGGCTTTTTAAGCGTAGCCATCAAAAGCGTAAGCGATTGGCGCTGACCGCCCGACAAAAGCCCCACTTTGCTTGTCATGCGGTCCTCAAGTCCCAGCCCCAGTCTTGCAAGATGCTCGCGGAACAACTCCTTTTCCTTTTTAGTAATTCCGGGCATAAGCGTGCGCACTTTGCCGCGCCGTAACCCCAGCGCCAGATTTTCCTGAATCTCCATATTGGGAGATGTACCCATCATCGGGTCCTGAAATACTCTTCCCAAAAATTTTGCGCGTTTATATTCGGGCAGTTTGGTAATATCCTTTCCGCCCAGCACTATTTTGCCGTCATCGACGGGGAATACGCCGCAGATAGCGTTCAGCATAGTGCTTTTACCTGCACCGTTGCCGCCGATTACCGTGATGAAATCGCCGTCGTTAACGGTAAGCTCAAGTCCGTTTAACGCGATTTTTTCGTTAATAGTACCCTTGTTGAACGTCTTTTTAAGTCCGGTTATTTCAAGCATTTCCGTTCACCTCTCCGTCCGAATCTTTGTCGTCTGAATCCGACAAAACTCCGTCGTTATCCTTGCTGTCGCAAATCACGGCATTTTCTGTTGAATCCGATACGGGAGTGCCGCCCAATCCGTCAGTTCCGCCTTTAACGCGCTTTTTCCCCATAAGGTTATTGAAATATTTTTTCTTCCAATAAGGAACGGCAAGGAATACAGCCACGACAAGCGCGGACAGCATTTTAAGAAGCTCGGTATCGATACCCATCCAGATGACCAGCTGATAGACGATATAGTATACCACTCCGCCCAGCGCCACGCCCACAAGCATGACGGCGAAATTGCGCGAAATACGCGATACTATCGCCTCACCTATTATAATGGCGGCAAGACCGATAACGATTGCGCCCCTGCCCATGTTGATATCGGCAAAGCCCTGATACTGGGCAAGCAATGCACCCGAAAGCGCCACTATCGCGTTGCTGAGCATAAGTCCGAGTATCTTATTGAGATTAGTGTTTATGCCTTGTGCGCGACTCATATTAGGATTATTGCCGGTTGCGCGAATGGAGCAACCCCGTTCGGTGCCGAAGAACCAGTACAAAAGCGCGACAAGTGCCGCGACGAAGCACGCGACGGCAAGAATAGCCATGCCCGTGTTAAGCTGAGAAATAAGCACGTCGTAGGAGCGCGCACTGACGCTGACGTTAGCCTTACCCAATATCTTAAGATTGACAGACCACAAAATAAGCTGAGTCAGTATTCCGGCAAGAATGGCGGGTATGCCCATAAAGGTATGGAAAATACCCGTAATAAGCCCCGTTACTGCGCCCGCGAGAAACGCGACCAGCATCGCAACCCAGACATTGACGCCCGCAACGATAAGCACGGCGCACACGGAAGCACCCGTGCAAATTGAGCCGTCCACAGTAAGATCGGCAATATCCAGAACCTTGTAAGTAATAAAAAGCCCTATCGCCATAATGCCCCAGATAAGGCCTTGTGCGACTGCGCCCGGCAGGGCGTTCAATAAACTCATCGGGTTATTCCGCCTTTTCTATTTTAACGTAATTTTCGGGCACCGTAATTCCTAAAGCGGTGCAGATTTCTTCGTTGTACTTATAAACGGCGCCTTCATCGTAAGCGATTGCCATCGTGGAAATATCCGCGCGGCCGAGAAGAATGTCCGCCGCCATTTTGCCCGTCTTTTCGCCGATGCCGTAATAGCTTATCGAAAGAGTGGCGATTCCGCATCCGGAGCATATACCCTCCTCACCGGTGATTACGGGAATGCCCGCAGGACGGCAAATGGAGTCGATAGCTTCAGTATTGGAAGCGACCGTATTGTCGGTAGGAACGCAAATTACGTCACAGGAAGATATGGCTCCGTTAAGTACGGTCGCAATATCGTTGGAATCGGTAAACGCGTAAGGCGCGCTTGCAACGCCCTTTGCAGTGAGATACTCGGCAATTTTATCCACCTGATATTTTGAATTAGGCTCAGCCGAGCAATAAACAAGACCCACTTTGCTGACGTCGGGGACAAGTTCCGTAATCATGTTCGCCTGCTTCTCAAGGTCGGCAAGGTCGCTCGTGCCGGAAATGTTTCCGCCCACGGTTCCGTTAAAATTAGAAATTCCCAAAGCAACGCCGTATTCGGTGACGGAAGTTCCCAGAATGGGTATGGTTTCAGTGGCGTTTGCCGCCGCCTGCAAAGCCGAAGTGGCGTTTGCCATTATAAGGTCGTAATTTTTGGAAACGAAGCCGTTAACGATTGTGGTGCAAACCGTAGATTCGTTGTTTGCCTCCTGATAATCGAAAGTAACGGTCTTGCCTTCTTTTTCAAGTTCCGCAGTCAAAGCGTCTTTAAAGCCCTGAGTAGCCGCATCCAGCGCGTCATGTTTGACAAGCTGCACTATACCTACGGTAAAGTCGGTATTGTTCCCGCACGCCGTAAGCGACATACAACCGCAAAACATAAACACGGACAACACGATTGCAATGATTTTTTTCATTATACCTTAATTTCCTTTATTAAATTTATATAATTATACTCTTGTTTCGCGCTTTAGTCAAACAAAATACCGCAATAGCGCAAAAATGCTTATAATTATACATAAATACAAATTTTACGCACAAATAAATGTATAATTTCAGTTTTTATACATCTTATATTCAATTCTATACCGAAGAATTCATTTAAGCGCGTTTTTAACGCGGCAAACCCGTTTCGTTTTTTACAATAGCGTAAAAGCCGAAGTTTTATGCTGAGACTAAAGCATAATCACAAATACTCCGAAACGCCTGCAAAAAAATGAAATCAGCAGCTTCCTATAAGCCTTAAATAAAATTCCACAGTCTTATAAACGGTTTCAAGCGGAACTCTTTCATTGTTGCCGTGAATCAATGCGCGTTCTTCAGCGGAAAGCGCCATGGCGGAAAAGCGGTAAACCTTGTCGGAAATTTTGCCGTAATGTCTTGAATCGCTGCACGCCACCATAAGATACGGCGAAATAATCGCTCCTTTCCAGGTGAGTGAAATCGCGTCTTTCAGTTTCTGCCATCCCTCGCCTTCCGTAACCGAAACTGCCGAGGGGTTCATGGCGTGAATAATTCTCAGTTTTACCTCGGGGTCTGCCACGGTTTGTTCAATGCGCTTAATGACCGAATCGGTTGTTTCGCCGCTTATTATCCTGATGTTTGCCACCATTTTCGCTTCGGGCGGCAAAACGTTGGTGCCTTTACTGCCCTGCATCTGGGTAAAGGCGCAGGTGGTGCGCATAAGGGCGTTAAGCTCGCCGCCTTTTTTCTTGCACATTCCGTCGAGCACGGGTTTGAACAGCCACAAATTTGCAAACACCATTCTTAGTCCGAACGACGAATGTCTTCCCAGCGTATCGAACATTTCCGCCGCAGGACGGGAAAGCACCGATTTAAACGGCTTGTTTTCCACTTTGACGCACGCCGCGGAAAGTTTGCCTACCGCAGTATGCGGAGGCGGCGCCGAAGCGTGACCGCCGTTTCCTCTGACGGAAAACTCAAGGTCCATCATGCCCTTTTCTCCCGTGCCGATAAGCGCGCAAGGAAGATTTACGCCGGGAAAAACCTTTTCCACGACCGCGCCGCCCTCGTCCACGACAAGAGCGGGTTTTACGCCGCGTTTTATAAACTCGTCCACTATGCCTACGGCACCGTTGCCCGCGATTTCCTCATCGCCTGCAAACGCGAGATAAATGTCGTTTTCGGGTATAAAACCGTCTTTTATCAGCTGCTCGGCCGCCTGCATGACGCCGTTAAGCGTAATTTTGGTATCAAGCGTCCCGCGTCCCCAAAGCACTCCGTCCTCCACTATTCCCTCGAAAGCAGGCTTCAGCCAGTCTTTTTCGACGGCGGAAACCACGTCGTAATGCGCCATGAATACCGACGGCGCGGCGGAAGATTTACCTTTCCACTTGAAAAGCAAACCTCTTGAACCGATTTTATCGAACTCGCAGGTCCCCGCGACAAGCGGAAACGATTTGAAAAGCAACGACTCGAATTTTTCGAACTCCGACTCGTCCTCCTCGCTTTTATCGCGCGAAGAAACGGTACGCAATCTTACCATGGCGGCAAGGTCGTTAACTGCCTTTTCTTTGTCGAAGGTAACGGGTTTTTCTTCGGGCTTTTTTCCTGCAACGGGCCTAAACGCAAGCGTGCGCCCGATTACCACAGCAATCAGGATTACAAGCACAGCCGAAACGGCTATTATCAAATAAAGCCACCACGTCATAAACTATTTCTCCTTTCTGTTTTTTCCGTCCTCGGCATTAGTTTTAAAAGCCGTAACGTCGTCCTTATCTCCGTTTTCCGATTTTCCCGTTTCTTCCGTGGCCGCATCATAGGCGGCTGAAGAATCAGCTGCGTCGCCGGAGCTTTCTTCCTCGTTTGCCGTATCGGAAAAACTGTTTTCTTTTTTAGTCTCTTCGGCGGCCTCGATAACCGTTTCGGGGTCGTCGTCGCCCGTCACGGCAGGCACTTTAGAAACTTCGCCAAGCCAGCCTTTTTTATACATAAAGCGGGATGCGGCTATTGCAACGATTGCGCCGACAGGCACCATAATGCCCACCGTTCCCGCGTTAAGCGCAGGCACGGAAATAAACAAAACAAGCATTAAAACTGCGGGGACGACTGCTATTTTCCAATTTTTGGAGATATAGACCACGCCCAAAGCGCCGAACAGCGCAGGCAGAATATTTGCGAACGCAGGTTGAAGGAACTCGCTTTGCAGCACAGGCGTAAGAGGAATTATAAGACATACGCCTATTATAATAATCCCCGTTGTGACTATCGATGAAACGGCAGTGGAAATAGTGGAAATTATTTCGCCCTCCTCTGTGCCGGGTTTTACCTCCGCGCCCTCCATACACGCCAGAGCGCAAGGCACTTTAAGGTTAGACAAATTGCCCGTGACAAATCCGAGGTAAGAGCTTCCCGCGCCCAGCATGGGTACGTAAGTAAAAACCTCGATGACTCCCACCGTCCAGAAAATGGGCGCCACAGCAAGCGTACCTTTAAGCACGCCGCTCATATTCGGCCAAGCCTGAAAAATAAGCGCGGTGACGAACGGGAACGCGAAAATAAGCGCGGCCGCCGCCCAGCCCCATATACGCCCGTAGAAATGCACGCTGTCAAGATAAGTCATGTTGCGTTTTGCTTTTTTCATAGTCAAGCCCCTCCTTTAACCTATCCACGAGGTAATGGGAATGGCAAGCAGCATACTTGCCACCATACATATAGGCAAAGCGTAATCGCTGAGCCACTTCCAGTTAAGCTTTTTGATGACGAATCCGCATACGCACATTATCGCCGCCGAAATAAGCATGACGAAAACGGGAATCCAGCCTGTGATTCCGTCCGTAATATCGCAGAAAATAAAGCCGAGAAACGCGCTTATCATGCCCATAAACAGCGAAGTAATGAAAATTTCGCCCCATTTTTTATCCTTAGCCTGAAACTTGACAAGACCTCGGTCGATTTTTTTGCACAGAAGAGGTACCAGAATCAGTCCCATGATAATACCCAGCATCATGACGGTGGACACGGTGACGAACTGTTCGGCCGAAACGGTCTGTCCCAAAGACGAACCCACGGCTTTAAGCGCGGCGTCCGCGGCAGTCGTTTCATATGTAAGAGAACCTATTACGCTGAGTCTCAGCCAAGGAAGCGGAATACCCAGACTGAAAGAAAGCGTAATGACGCCTATGAAAATGGAAATTGCGGGAGCTACCGAAAACACCGCCGCCTTTTTAATCGTTCGCTTTATAATACCCGAATCCATGCCCATTGCCTTGGCTCTTTTTACGGCGCGCACCAGAAAAAACACTGATTGCGCAAGCACGAAAGCTATGACAACAGCAACAAGCACGAAAAGAACGGGACTGTTGACGTCGAATGCCATATTTTGCTTATTTCCTCCTTTTACTTTGTTTAATTAAAGCAATGCATATACGAAAAAGGGCATAATGATATTTATGCCCTCTTAACAACTTATCTGGCGACAACGGAAGCAAGCTCGTAAAGTTCGGTATTGAATTTTCTCTTAATATTCAGACCTTCCACGATATCGATGTCATAGATTTTGTTTTCGCGGATACCTACAATGCGATTGCCGATGCCCTTTTCCAGAAGTTTGACGGCATGCGCGCCGAAGCAGGTACCGAGGTATCTGTCCTGGTTGCTGGGCGAGCCGCCGCGCTGAATATGTCCCAAAACCGTGGAACGAATGTGCAGGTCGGTTTTGTCGGTAAGTTCCTTCATAAGTTCGTCCGCATGACCTGCGCCCTCGGCAAGGATTACTATGCCGCTGCGTTTGCCGCTTGCACGGAATTCTTTGAGTTTAGCGACTATGTCGTCAAGACTCAGCTTCATTTCGGGGACGATGATGACCTCCGCCCCGCCGCCGATGCCTGCGTAAAGCGCAAGGTCGCCGCAATTCCTGCCCATGACTTCCACAATGGAAATGCGCTCGTGCGAGGACATGGTATCGCGGATTTTATTAATCGCGTCCAGAATAGTGTTACATGCGGTATCGAAGCCCAACGTGTAATCCGTATAAGCAAGGTCGTTGTCTATGGTGCCCGGTATGCCTATCGTGGGGAACCCTTTTTCGGACAGAACTTTCGCGCCCATGAAGGAGCCGTCGCCGCCGACCACGATAAGACCCTCTATCCCTTTTTCTTTAAGACGTTTAATACCCAACGCCTGACCTTCGGGAGTTTTGAATTCGGGACAACGCGCGGTGCGTAAAATGGTACCGCCGCGATGAATGATGTCCGAAACGCTTCTTAATCCCATTTCGACGAAGTTACCGTCCAAAAGCCCCGAATAACCGCGTTCGACGCCCACGACTTCCATACCGGCGTAAATGCCGTATCTGACAACCGCGCGGATGGCGGCGTTCATGCCGGGCGCGTCCCCTCCGCTTGTGAGTATTGCGATTTTTTTCATAATGTCATACCTCCGAGAAAGCTGCGACTTTTTATTATTATATCATTTTAAATGTCATAAGAAAAGCGATTTTAACGTCATTTTTCCTGTTTTTAATTGTTGCGGTCAGTTTTAGCCCGACAATTAACCGACCTTTATGTTTTTCTCCCCGATAAGCCCGCAAAGCTCGTTGTACATAAGCGGATTAACCGAAGTGTTTATGCCCAAAGGATAAATTTTATTGTCGTCGGTGTTTTTGATATATGTTTCGTCTTCGCCGGGATAAGCCTTAAGAATGTTCTGCAGCATATCGACCACGCTTTCATCCGACTCGGTAAACGAGAGGTAAAAACAAATCTTCTTGTTGCTGCCTTTTTTCACGCCGTCCCAGGACTCTATCGAGTCCACGGAAACTGAAACGGTGTCTTCCCTGTGCCTGACTTTACCCGTAACGGTAACCAGCTTGTCCTTGACGAATACGTTTTTGTAACGCGACAGCTTGTAGCCGCCCAGCATAAGCTCTACCGTGCCGTAAAGGTCTTCAAGCTTGCCTATGCCGAATTCTTTACCCGTCTTTTTACTGGTTTTTTTAGCGGCTTCGGTAAGCTGTCCGCCGATTGTAACGGTAGTATCGTCGGGAACAACGTAGTTTTCCCCGTCGCCCTCATCGTCCTCGCTGACCGCGCTGAGCATAGACGTGTTGAAAGAATACTTTTTAAGATGTTCCTTATACTGCTCAAGCGGGTGCCCCGTAAGATAAACGCCGGCGACCTCCTTTTCCTTGGCAAGTTTTTCGGAAAGTTCGTACTCTTCAAGGGCAGGATAATCGAACTTGTCAAAATCGCTTGCTATGTTGTCGAAGAAAGAAATCTGTCCTTTTGCCGACTGCTGGCGGTCACGCGCCACTCTGTCCAGAATCTGCTCGTACACGGCGATAAGCTGACTGCGATTAAGCCCGAAGCAATCGAAAGTACCCGCATAAATAAGACTTTCAAGCTGTTTTTTGTTAAGCATGGAGTCCTGCATTCGTTTTACGAACTCCACGAAATCTTTGAAATCTCCGCCTTTTTCGCGCTCCGCAACGATGTTTTCGATGACGGAAATACCCACGTTTTTAATCGCCGCCATTCCGATACGCACGCCTCCGTCCTCGACGGAAAACTCGGCGTAGGAGCGGTTAATGTTGGGAGGCAGCACCTTAAAGCCGCGCTCTTTAAGATAGTTAAGGTAATTCGAAATTTCCTCGATGGACGTTATTCGGTTGTTAAGCACCGCGGTTACGAACTCCACCGTGTAATAGCATTTCAAATAAGCCGTCTGATACGCGAGATACGCATAAGCCGCGGCGTGCGACTTGTTGAAAGCGTAAGAAGCGAAGGTGGACATATCGTCGTAAATCTTGTTTGCAATCTCTTTTGAAACGCCGTTGGCAACCGCGCCTTTAATGTCCACGCGGTCGTTGTGCAGACCGTTAAGGAAAATTTCGCGCTCCTTTTCCATTTTGTCTTTTTTCTTCTTGCTCATCATGCGGCGCACTTCGTCAGCTCTTCCAAGCGAATAACCCGCCACGTCCTGAACGATACGCATGACCTGTTCCTGATACACCATTATGCCGAACGTGACTTTAAGAGTGGGTTCCAGAAGCGGGTGGTCGTATTTTATACCCGCGGGATTGCGCTTATTGGCGATATACACGGGGATTTTATCCATGGGGCCGGGGCGGTAAAGCGAAATTCCTGCTATGATTTCCTCCAAGGAGTTGGGGCGAAGGTCGCGCATGAACTTTTTCATTCCCTCCGACTCAAGCTGGAAAACCGCGTGAGTGTCGCCCTCTCCTATCAGACGGAATGTGCCCTCGTCGTCGTAACCGATTCCGCCGTAAAAATCTATGTCGATGCCGCGAGTCTGTTTGACGTATTTTATAGCCTTGTTTATATCCGTGACCGTCCTTAGCCCCAGAAAGTCCATTTTAAGAAGACCAAGCTCTTCGCACTCTATCATGTTGAACTGGGTGGTGACTATTCCCTCGCCCGATCTTGCCATAGGAATATGGTCGGCAATCGGGTCGCGGCAGATAATGACTCCCGCCGCGTGCATTCCCGTCTGACGGGGCATACCCTCCACCTCCATCGCCATGTCGAGTATGCGCTTGACCATGGGGTCGTTGTCGTACATTTCTTTAAGCTCGGGAATAAAAGGATTGGGGTCGTCCGGTTTTTTGGGCTTTTCAAATCCCAGAAGATGTCCGATATGATTGTGCCCCATCATCTTGGGCATAAGCTTGGTAATCTTGTCCACTTCGGCAAAAGGCTGATTGAAAACCCTGCCCACGTCCTTGACCGCGGCTTTGGCGGCAAGCGTACCGAAAGTGATAATCTGCGACACGTTGTTTACGCCGTACTTTCCGACGACGTACTCTATTGTCCGCTCGCGTCCGTCCACGCAAAAGTCGATGTCGAAGTCGGGATTGGAAACGCGCTCGGGGTTAAGAAAACGCTCGAAAATAAGGTCGTATCTTAGCGGCTCGACTTTGGTAATGCCTATGGCATAAGCAACAATGCTTCCCACACCGCTGCCCCTTCCGGGTCCCACGGGTACGCCGTGAGTTTCCGACCAGTTGATGAAGTCCCACACTATCAGAAAGTAATCCACAAACCCCATGCGCTTGACTATACCCAGCTCGTATTCGGCGCGCTCGCGGATTTTATCCGTAATCTCGCCGTACTTTCGGTTTAATCCGTCAAACGTAAGTTTACGCAGAAATTCGTAAGGAGTGCTTCCGTCGCTTGGAACGTAGGCGGGCATAAGCGGCTCCTTGGAAAAAAAGTAAGGCTCGCATTTGTCCGCAATTTCCAAGGTGTTTGTAATGCTGTCCTCGAGGTTGGGGAAAAGCGCTTTCATTTCGTCGCCGCTTTTAAGGTAAAATTCCTTCGTGGGGAAATAGCCGTTGTCATCCACGCCGCCCTCGGCCAGTCCCGAGTCGGTTTCATCTATCTCATTCTCCGAAAGAGTGGTGCGGAAAGAAATGCACTGCAAAACCTTTTGCGCCGCCGCGTCCTTTTTATTGAGGTAATGCACGTCGTTTGTCGCCACGATTTTGACGTTATGACGGCGCGCAAGCCGCACAAGATGCGGAAGCACGGTCTTTTGGTCGCGAATGTTATGGTCCTGAATTTCTATATAATAATCTTCGCCGAAAAGCGCCTTGTATCTTTCGATAATCTCGTCGGCGGCGTCCATGTCCCCCCTGAGGATTGCCTGGGGCAGTTCGCCCGCAAGACAGGCAGAAAGACAAACAAGTCCCTCGGCGTGTTCTTTAAGGTGTTTAAAATCCGTGCGCGGTTTGTAATAAAGTCCGTCGACGTAAGCGATGCTGACCAGTTTTATAAGGTTTTTATAGCCCGTCATGTTTTTGGCAAGCAGCACCAGGTGATTGTACTTGGGCATTTTGCCGTTAACGGTAGTCTTTACGTCCATATCGTCGGTCATGTATATTTCGCAGCCTATTATGGGTTTGACCTTAAACTCCCGTCTTTCCGCGATAAACCTGAACGGGTCCGCGTCCTTGTCCGTGTGACGGATTGCGGCTTTTACAAACTCCAGCGCACCGTACATATTGCCGTGGTCGGTAATTGCGACCGCGGGCATACCAAGCTCGTCGCAGCGGCTGAAAATACGGGAAATGCGCGTAGCTCCGTCAAGCAGGCTGTATTCGGTATGAACGTGAAGATGAACGAATTTTTCCATTAGTTGTTTTCTTTCTCCTTGTCGGAAAGCTCCCTTGCGATTTCCTCAATCTTGTTAAGTCTGTTTTTAAGAGTGCTTTTGCTTAATCCCGTTTTTGCAGCAAGTGCGGAAAAGCTGTCGTCGGGATTGTCGAGCCGTGCTTTTGCAACTACCAGAAGCTTGTCCGGCAAAGAATCCAGTCCCGCTTTTTTGCCGATAAGCCTTATATCCTCGCACTGCCTTACCGCGGCGTTTACGGTTTTGGATATGTTGGCGATTTCGCAATTTGTGCGGCGGTTGGTCTCGCGGCTGAGCTGACGAAGCACCAATTTGGAATTAAGCTCCAGCACCGCCTCGGACGCGCCCATAAGCGCCAGACAATCGCTTACGCCCTCGCTTTCCTTGATGTAAACGACGAATTTATCCTTGCGCACGGTGATTTTTGCAGGTATATCGAACCTTGTCAGAAGAGCAAGCAGACTTTCTGCGAACTCCTCGCTGGTTACCGCGAACTCGAGATGATATCCCGTATTCAAAGAAACGCTGCCCGCGCCCAGAAACGCGCCGCGGATATAATTAACCGCGCAGCAATCCGACCTTACAATGAAAGCGGAAATACCGCGGTTTACGACCCGCTCGCCTTGCCCGTTGCGCACGAATATCCCCAAAGCAAACAAAGCTTCGCTTAAACCGTTTCCGCTTATCACCGTTTCCGCCCCGTCGAACGAAACGGCCACGCCGTCGAAAAGTTCAAGACAAAGCTCGTTTGTTTTATTTTTAAGTTCACGGCTCAATGCGGGAAGCACCAGCTTCATTTCCCCGCGCGATATGACGATAGAGCCGCCCGTATGCACGAGAGCGGACAAAAAAGCGCGCTTACAGCAGTCCGTACTGAAAGACGGCCTTGCTATTTCCTTTTTTGCCGATAACGAATAACTGTTCATGTCCCGCCTTTTATCCACTCTTTTTGTCTTAAATCTGTATTTAACTGCCGCTTTGCCCGCTTTTTCCGCCCCGATAAAACGAATTAATCCTTATAAAGCCCCTTTTCCTTGCGACTCCGAAACCGCGGAAGTCTTTCCCAATTGGCAATTTGCGAGTAAGGAATTCCCACCCGTTCTATCGCCGCAATCGGGACGGAAAAGTCGCCCACTCTTTCCACGGAATGAGCGTCCGAATCGCAAATAAACTCCGTACCCTCGGCGGCTATCAGCTCAAGTTCTTTATCGGTCATGGAAATCCTTTTGCCGTTGAGTTCCACATAAGTGCCGTAATGGCGGCAGGCGCGCGCCACTTCCACGGCGTCCGCTTTTATCCCGTAATTAATGTGCGAAACTATGTCCACGCTGTACTTTTCCAGCAATTTTATATAAGCGTCCGTATTGCGCTTAATAAGCTTTGCCGAGCTTTTTTCCGTATTGCCGAAAATAAAGTTAGGCAGAAAAAACATACCGAAATCCGACAGCTTGTCCGGAAGCACGAATTTATGATAGCCGCATATCACAAGGTCCAGCATGGGCATGTCCGACGGCAGAATGTCGGCTTTGCCTCTGCGGGAGCTTAAATTGGTTTCCAGTCCCAGATAAATATTAATGGAAGGATATTTGGTCTTTAAAAACTCCGTTTCCTGCCGCATGGTTTTCCAGTCCATCCGGCGCACGTTATAAGTCATGTGACGAAAGCCGTGATCGGTAATCGCGATTTCCTTTAATCCCGACTTCAAAGCGCGGACCACGTTTTCCTCAATAGTGCCCTTGCCGTGCGAATATATTGTATGAGTATGGTAGTCGCCCCAGAATGACATCAAAAATCTCCGATAAGTCTGATTTCTCTTTTAAGCCTTACTCCGAAGTTTTTATAAACTTCAGCTTCTATCCTTTCCATAAGCGTAAGCACGTCTTTTGCCGTCGCTCCGCCCGTGTTCAATATAAAATTTGCGTGTTTTTCGGACACGACGGCGCCGCCCTCTCTTGCGCCTTTTAGTCCCGATTGCTCGATATACCAGCCCGCGGGTTTTTCGCCTTTAAGGTAAACCGAGCCCGCACTGCGTCCTTTGGGCTGGCTTTGGTTGCGCTTATACTGAAGCGCGCGCATCCGCGACAGAATTTCCGCCTGAGATGAAAACGAAAGCCTGAACATGGCGCCAAGCACAAAATCTCCGCCGCCGACAGCGCTTTGCCTGTAAGCAAAACGGCAATCCTCGCGGCTTAAGCGCACGATTTTACCGTTTCTCAATACGTCCGCATATACAAGCGAATCGGCAATGCAGCCGCCGTAAGCGCCTGCATTCATAAGCACCGCCCCGCCCACAGAGCCGGGAATTCCGCAAGCCCATTCCATGTTGCCAAGTCCCCGCTCGGCACAGGCGGCGCAAAGAGTGACAAGCGTAACGCCGCTGCCCGCATAAACGTGCTCTCCGTCGAAAGTAAGCGTACCCAGTCTGTTTACGACCACTTTTTTACCCGAGCCCTTATCGGATGCAAGAACGTTTGTGCCGCGTCCCAGAATTATGCAATCGTCCTTAAGCACCGCCGCGGCATCCTCTAAATCGTGTATGACGGCGATGTCCGCCTCTCCTCCGATGCCGAAACTCGTGTACGCGCTGAGGAGTGCCATGCTCATATATTGTACCTCATTTCAATCAATTTTTCAAGCGCTTGGACAAAAGAAATACAAATCGGAAGAAATTGCCTTTTGTCCGAAACTCCACTTACAATATATGCCTGACTCCGCTTAAAAGTAACCTTGGGTAAAAAAAACAGAAAAGCGTAACGCATAATATTGACTAATCGGAAGCTTAAATGTACAATTTAAGTATGAGTAAGAAGGAAGAATACAGAAAACTTAAAAAATTTTTTGCGGACACAAAAGACGAACCGCTTGAAAATATGGACGGCTTTTTCGACGCCCGCATTGAGTTTTACGAAGAACATATGTCGCATTGGCGCCGTCACTACGAATATGTCGCAAACGTTTTGCCGACGCAAACCCGTAATCTTCTCGACCTGGGATGCGGAAGCGGGCTGGAACTTGACGCGATTTTCACGCGTTTCCCTCTTCTTGACGTCACGGGCGTAGACTTGTCCGAAAGCATGCTGGCTAAGCTGAAAAACAAACACGCCGACAAAAACTTAACTTTGAAAAAATGCGACTATTTCGATTTCGACGCCGGAGAAAACGTTTTCGACGCGGCGGTGGCCTTTGAAACCCTGCACCATTTTACGGCGGCAAAAAAACGGAAATTGTTTGAAAAAATCTTTCGCTCTCTTGTCAGCGGCGGAATTTTTATAGACTGCGATTACATTGCTTTATCTCAGGAAATAGAAAATGCAGCCTTTGACGAATGTTCGAAAAGGCGCAGAAAGTACAGTATTCCTCCCCTGGCTTATGTGCATTTCGATACTCCGCTGACGCTCAAGCACGAATTGTCGGCACTTAAAAAAGCTGGCTTTATAAACATAAAATGCTTTTTCCTTCCGCACGAACGGAATACGGCAATAATTACAGCCCGTAAGTATTGAATCGCCGCCGGTTTAAGAGTTTACGGAAAAAACAGAATAAAAAAAACAAAACCCGCCTTTAAGACGGGTTGTATTTTTATTTAACTAAACTACTTAAGCTTATTGAGATATTTGCTGAACTTTGCGATATCCTCGTTGTTTCCGCCCACGATGATGTGGTCGATGGACGACAGGACCGTATCGCCGCCGGGGGAAGTAATAACTTCTTCTCCGCCCGCAAGCACTAAAATGACGTTGACCTTGAAATGCTTTCTTACGTCAAGCTCGATAAGACTTTTGCCCGACCACGCGACGGGTACGGCGATTTCCATGATGCTGTACTTGTCGTTGACTTCCATAAGGTCGTTGAGTTTTTGGTTGATGAGTCTGTTTGCGGTTTTATACGCCATATCCGCTTCAGGCACCATGACGTAATCGGCGCCGATTTTTTCCAGCACTTTTTTGTGCTTGTCGTTGTAGGCTTTGGCTATGATGTAAGGCACGCCCATTTCTTTGCAGGTAAGCGTTGTCAGAATGGACGCCTGAATATCGCCGATAGCAACTATAACCGCGTCGAAAGAGCTTATTTCCACGGCTTTAAGCACGTTTTCGTCCGTGGCGTCCGCGGTAATGGCGTGCGTGGCAAACGCGGCCACTTCCTGAATGCGCTCTTCGTTGTCGTCTATCGCAAGTACTTCTTTGCCGCCCGCAACAAGCGCACGGGTAAGCTCGCTGCCGAACCTTCCCAACCCGATAACGGCAAACTGATCAAGTTTTTTTCGGGGAAATTTAACCATTTCAATAAACCTCCTTCGTCACAAGACGAAATCGTCACATCATTATATTGAATTCCTGATATTGAATTCTTTCCTGAGTCTTTTTCCTTTTTATCGCCGCCATAAGCAATGTATAAGCGCCCACCCTGCCCATGAACATGACAAGGATGATTATAATCTTACTGCCCAGGCTTAAAAGGCCCGTGATACCCATCGAAAGGCCTACCGTCGCATACGCGCTTACCGCCTCGAACAAAAGCTGCTCGTAAGTGAATTTCCCGCCGTCGAAGGCAAGCAAAAGCGTTTGCGTCACGGTAAGCGTGGCAATTGCCAGCACGAAAATCGTCGCCGCCTTGGAGCGGACGTTGTTGCCCACCTTTCTCATCCCGATTACCGTGGAACGTTTTTGACGGACGTGAGCGGCAACCCACACCAAAAGGACGAACAAAGTCGTGGTTTTTATGCCGCCGCCGGTTGAGCCCGGTGACGCGCCGATAAACATCAGCATAATAGTAACGCTTCTGGACACGGGAGAAAGTTCGCCTAGCGGGAAGGATGCAAAACCCGCGGTACGCGTAGACGCCGAAAGGAAGAACGCGTTTGCAAGTTTGTCGCCGAAATTAAGTCCGCCGATAGTAGCTTCGTTATTGTATTCGCAAATCATATAAACGAGAGTACCGAACAACAGGAGAGCGCCGCTGACGATAAGCACTATCTTGCTGTCCATGCGCAGTTTCTTGAACCTTTTTACGCTTACGATATCGCCCACCACAATAAAGCCAAGTCCGCCGATAATTATAAGAAGAGCCAGCACCACCAGCACGAACGGATCGGAAATATAAGGCTCGAAACTCTCTTTGTAAGGCACGATATCGAGTCCGGCGTTACAAAAAGCCGAAACGCTGTGGAAAACGCCGTACCAAAGCGCGCGGCCGAAAGAAAAATCGGAGCAGAAAGCAACGGTCAGGAGCACCGCGCCCACCCCTTCGATTAAAAACGAAAGTTTTACCACGTTGAGGGCAAGCCGACCCAGCACGCTCATGTTGTCTTCGGAAAGATAATCGCGCATATTCAGTCTTTCTCTAAGACTGAAACGGCGCCCCAGCATGACGAATGTAGCCGAAGCCAGCGTCATGAAGCCCAGTCCGCCTATCTGAATAAGCAGAAGAACCACGACATGACCGAAAGTAGTAAGCGTACTCGCAAGATCTACGGTACTTAACCCCGTCACGCAAGTGGCGGAAGTGGCGGTAAACAGCGCGTCGATGAAATCTATCCCGTTCACGGAGGAAAAAGGCAACATCAAAAGAGCAGCTCCCACAAGAATGACCACAAGAAAACTTAAAACGATTATTCGCGTCTGATTGAGAAAGCCTGCGCCTGCGGGTCTTGCTCCGATTTTGATGAACCCGTATTTCATGTCGTTTATTATACTACCGCACCCTTAAACTGTCAAGCGCTTTTATCCTCGAGAAAAACGCGGCATTACTTATGATAAAGCTTTTTGGTCTGATACTTAGGCTCGCAGGTAAGATTAATTCCCAATTTTTTAATGACGTTGACGTCCACCTGAGAAAGTATAACCGTGGAATGCATTTCGCAGCCGCGCAATTTAGGAAGCTGTTCCATTGCAAGCATTGCGGTGGGGCTGGTGACCGCGCAGATAGACAGCGCAATCAGAATTTCGTCCGTGTGAAGTCTGGGGTTATTGTTGCCGAGATGTTTGGTCTTTAGTTTCTGAATGGGCTCGATTACCGCGGGCGACAGCAAAAACACGTTGTCCTGTATCCCCGCAAGTACTTTAAGCGCGTTAAGCAGCATCGCGGAGCTTGCGCCCAGCAGTGAGGAAGTTTTGCCCGTGACGATGGTGCCGTCCTCAAGCTCCAGCGCGGCGGCGGGCGCACCCGTCTCCTCCGCTTTGGAAATCGACGCGTTGACAACGGGCCGCATGGAAATGTCAAGACCCGACTGCTTCATGAGAAGTTTGGTCTTGGAAACGACCTCCTCTCCCACTTTGTCCTGACGGTAATCGACAAGCGCCTGTAAGTGGCGGCGTATTATCTCGCGGTTGGCGGCGTCGCGCACCGCTTCGTCGTCGGTGATACAGTTTCCCGCCATGTTTACGCCCATGTCGGTAGGCGACTTATATGGGGACTGACCGTAAATTTTTTCGAAAATATTGTTAAGTACGGGGAAAATTTCCACGTCGCGATTGTAGTTGACGGTGGTTTCCCCGTAAGCCTCGAGGTGAAACGGGTCAATCATGTTGACGTCGTTAAGATCAGCCGTTGCCGCCTCGTAAGCGATGTTTACGGGGTGCTTAAGCGGCAGATTCCAGATGGGAAAAGTTTCGAATTTGGCATAGCCGGCTTTGATTCCGCGCTCGTGGTCGTGATAAAGCTGACTTAAGCAAGTCGCCATTTTGCCGCTTCCCGGCCCCGGAGCCGTAACCACTATAAGCGAACGCGAAGTTTCGATGTAATCGTTGCAGCCGTAACCGTCCGCGCTGACGATATGCGCCACGTCGTAAGGATAGCCCTCTATCGGGTAATGGCGGTAAACCTTGATGCCCAGATTGTTAAGCTTGGTCTCGAACTGAGTTGCCTGAAGTTGCTGACGGTAATGGGTAAGCACCACGCTGCCCACGTATAAATCCACGCTTCTGAAAGCGTCGATAAGCCTTAGTACGTCAAGGTCGTACGTAATTCCCAAGTCGCCGCGCACCTTGTTTTTTTCCAAAGCCTCGGCGCTGATGACAATGACGATTTCCGCCTGGTCCTTAAGCGTAAGCAGCATTTTAAGCTTACTGTCGGGCTGAAATCCGGGAAGCACGCGCGAGGCATGATAGTCGTCAAACAGTTTTCCGCCGAACTCAAGATACAATTTTCCGCCGAAACGCGCAATGCGCTCGCGTATGTGACTTGACTGCATCTCGAGATATTTATCGTTGTCGAACCCTGTTTTCCTCATAAGCGTCTCTCCCGTTTTATCCTTTTTTAATATAGCGACGGTTGTTTCCCTGTTTTAGTCTGAGCCCGTAAACCAATCCGAGCCCGAAAACGACAGCCGCATTTTTTTTTATAATTAAGTATATCGCTTAAGCCGACGCAAAAGAACCGACCGCGCTTTAAACGTCTTAACCATTATATCACGGCGGCGAAGAAAAGACAATCGGATAAGCATTGAAAATCTCTTTCTTTTTTTTGCAATAAAAAACGCCCGTTTTTACGCGGACGCAATTTATTCAGCCTAAAAAAAACCTTATTAAATATCAAAACGTTACTTTTTCTTTTTGCCGTAGTCCGATTTTGCTCGCGGCTCAACCTTATTCGCGCGGTTTGCGTTTACTCTTTTAGGCGGACGGATAAGGCATTTGCCGCCGTTTCCTATAAGGTCCGTCCTTCCCGCCTTAACGAGAGCCTCGCGCACCAAATCGTAATTCTTGGGATTTTTATACTGTATAAGCGCGCGCTGCATTGCCTTTTCGTGCGGGGAACGCGGTACGTAAACGCTTTTGCCGTCACGCGGATCGATTCCCGTATAATACATACACGTCGATACGGTGGACGGAGTAGGATAAAAATCCTGGACCTGCTCGGGCGTTAAATTGTTGTCGCGGAGATATTCGGCAAGCTCTACCGCCTCTTTAAGCCCTGACCCGGGGTGAGAACTCATGAGGTAAGGCACAAGATACTGCTCTTTTTTAAGCGCGCGCGTAACAAAATAAAACTTTTTGGAAAAAGCCTTATAGACTGCGTTTTTCGGCTTGCCCATAAGATTAAGCACACGGTCGGAAACGTGTTCGGGTGCGACTTTAAGCTGACCGCTGACGTGATGCGCGACCAACTCGCGGAAAAACGTGTCGTCCTTATCCGCCATAAGATAGTCGAATCTTATACCGCTTCTTATAAAAACTTTTTTTACTCCCTTTACCGCGCGCAATTTTTTAAGCAACGCCACGTAATCCTCGTGCGAAACCTCGAGATTGGGACATTTTTCGGGAAAAAGACATTGTCTTTTGGTACACACCCCCGACTTAAGCTGTTTTTTGCACGACGGAGCGCGGAAATTGGCGGTAGGTCCGCCCACGTCGTGAATATATCCTTTGAAATCGGGGTCGGAAACAAGTAACTCCGCCTCCCTGACAATGCTCTCGTGCGAGCGCGCCTGAATCCTTCTTCCCTGGTGAAAAGTGAGCGCGCAAAACGAACATCCGCCGAAGCAGCCGCGCGAAGAACAAAGCGAAAATTTGATTTCCTTAAACGCGGGTATACCGCCATCTTTGTCGTAAAGCGGGTGCCACGCTCGCATATACGGAAGGGAGTAAACTTCGTCCATTTCCTTTTGCGAAAGCGGATAAGCAGGCGGATTTACCGCAACAAAGAAGTCGCCGTAACTTTCCACCAGCGTTTTGGCGGTAATCGCGTCGGTATTTTCATACTGCACGCGAAAACTTTCGGCATATCTTTTTTTGTCTTTTTTAAGTTCCTCGAAGGACGGAAGCTCTATAAACTCGCCCAGAACTTTCCTGTCGCGGCTTTTAAATGCAGTACCCCTCACAAAAGTGATGTCGCAGGGTTTAAGCCCCGCATTAAGGGCGTCGGCAATCTCGACAATCGACCTTTCGCCCATGCCGTAAGAAATAATGTCGGCCTGTGAGGTAACAAGCTCCGACCGCCGCAAAGAATCCGACCAATAATCGTAATGCGCAAGTCTTCTTAAGCTCGGTTCTATCCCTCCCGCTATGATAACCGCGTCTTTAAAGTGACTGCGAATATAATTGCAGTAAACGGTACAGGCGTAATCGGGCCTTTTACCCACTGCTCCGCCTGGAGTATAAGCGTCGAAGTCGCGGCGTTTTTTCGCCACAGTATAATGGTTAACCATGGAATCCATGTTGCCGGGACACACCAGAAATCCCAGCCGCGGACGGCCGAACCGCATGATGTCTTTGCCGTTTTTCCAGTCGGGCTGCGATACAATGCAGACTTTGTACCCGTTTTTCTCGAGAACGCGAGAAATTATCGCGGGACCGAACGACGGATGGTCCACGTAGGCGTCGCCCAGAACATAAACAAAATCAGCCTGCTCCCAGCCGCGAGCCTCCATTTCTTCTCTTGTCATGGGTAAAAATCCGTTCATGTCGGGACGTCTCCTCGGCTAAATTTAACGCTCTTTCTTTTTTACTTCTATACTGCAAAACTGTTTTTACGGATTGAAGTGATTTGCATGAAACGATTGATAGTGAACCGCAATTTTTAACTTAATCGCAACTAAAAAAACAAGCTTACAGATAAAGCAAAAGACACCTTAAGAGCGGTTTTCTTCTTCGCCGCCGTTTTCGACGCATAAATCCGCAACTAAATCGATGACGTTATCATCCTCGCCCGATACGGCAATTTCCGTCTTGGGCATAGCGTCGTTATGCGTCAAACCGAATTTAAGCCACTTGTCGCTTCTTATACGACGGTAAAACACAATCAGTTTAAGCACCTCGCACACGTTGGACATAAGATACACCACGTAAACATTGGCGTTAAATACAAGCCCGCAAACCATTACAAGCGGCACGGAAACCACCCAGACTATGACCGTTTCGCTTATCATGCAGAAAGTAGTGTCGCCGCCGCTTCTTAAAATGCCTATGACTGCGGTAAACGAAAGCGTGCGCAGCGTCGCCGTAAGCGCGTAAAGCATGATGAGGTTTCGCGCGGTGGCATGGGTTGCGGCACTGACGTTTTTGAATACCGCGGGCGCGACAAACGCCGCACCGAACGTGAGCAGCGCAACCGCAAGCCCGGTAATAAAGCCGAACTTAAGCGATTCGCGCGCATAAAGGTCAACTTCTTTCTTGTTGCCCCTTCCGATTATATTGCCCAAAACCACGCCTATGGCACTGCCCACGCCTATCATCACAACGGACACTATTTTATCCAGCGACTGAGCAATGTTTACCGACGCGAGCACCACCGCGCTGTTTTCGAGTTTATCATAGACGAAAAGGTAAACGGTGGTGGAAAGCACCCAGAAAATCTCGTTGCACAGTATGGGAAAAAACATTTTAAAGTACTGCGATATGAATTTGCCGTCGAAAGCAAACATTTCTTTTATCCGTCCCACAAGCGGGTTTTTAAGGATAAGCAATACCGCAATCATTGCAATACATTCGGCAAGACGGGAAAATATCGTGCCGTAAGCCGCGCCAAGAAGTCCCATGGGTTTTACGCCCATAAGACCGAACATAAAAGTGTAGTTCAGTAAAAAGTTAAGCGCGACGGCGCACACGTTGACCGCAAGCGCGGCTTTAAGGCGTTTAACGGCGCGCAACATGAAAACTATTCCCACGCTTATGCCCATGGGAATAAAGGAAAGCGCAACCAGCCTTAAAAAATCTTCCGCCATTTTGCGGTAATTTTCACTGGGGTTAAAAAGCCCTATGACAAAGGAAGGCGCAAGATAGCACAGCAGCATAAACACGATTGACACGAAAGCTATTATGATAAAAGTAAAACCTGCGCGGTTTTTAATGAGATGTTCGTTGCCGTTTTCGGTATACTGCGCGATAAAAATATTCACGGTATTGCAAATGGCGAATATAACTATCTGAAAGATAAAAACTATCTGATTTGCCAAAAGTACAGCCGACAATCCGCTGTCTGCTATTCCGCCCGGCAGCCATCCCACCATCATCTGGTCGAATATGTTCAAAAGCGCCGTCAGAAGATTCTGAAGCGCAATGGGAACGGCAAGTATAAGCACTTGTAAGTAAAAATTTTTCCTGGTCATTTTTGAAAGCCTTTTGTTTTGATTTTTTTATGCTTTTTTGCGAGATTTTTTCGTGGCAAACGCAAAATACATTAAAATACTTATTTTGCACTCAAACATTTTTCAACGTCGGTAAACTTTTTCTAACCCGCACAGAAATTAACCGAATAAACACGCGATATATCTTCAGAATTCCGATTAAACCGCGAAGACAAATTTTCCGTTAAAGAAGCCGTTTAGTAAAGACTTCTGCTTTAAAAAACGGCTGTCCCGTCAGTCTATTTCGGCCTCGAGCTTCGCGGTCTGGTCGGCAATCCTGAGTGCGTCAAGCATCTCGTCGATATCGCCGTTCATAAAATTTTCAAGCGAATAAAGCGTAAGATTTATTCTGTGGTCGGTAACTCTTCCCTGAGGAAAATTATACGTTCTTATGCGTTCGGAGCGGTCGCCCGTACCCACCTGCGAGCGTCTTGCCGCCGAATATTCCTTGTCGGCGTCCTCCTGCATTTTGTCGTAAAGCTTCGACTTAAGCACGCGCATGGCTTTTTCGCGGTTTTTAATCTGCGAACGTTCGTCCTGGCACTGCACGACGATACCCGTCGGAAGATGCGTTATTCTTATCGCGGATTCGGTCTTGTTGACGTGCTGGCCGCCCGCCCCGCCAGAACGGTAAGTGTCGATTTTAAGGTCCTTTTCGTTTATTTCCACCACTACGTCCTCCACCTCGGGAAGCACGGCAACGGTAACGGTAGAAGTGTGTATCCTGCCCTGAGATTCGGTATCGGGCACGCGCTGAACCCTGTGCACACCGCTTTCGAACTTAAGACGCGAAAATATGCTGTCGCCCGTCAGCGAAAAAACCGCCTCCTTGACGCCTCCGAGCTCCGTTTCGTTGATGTCCACGTCCTCAACTCGCCAATGTTTTTTCTCGGCGTACATTTTATACATACGCATCAGCTCCGCGGCGAACAATGCCGCCTCGTCTCCGCCGGCACCCGCGCGTATTTCGATAATGGCGTTTTTCTCGTCGTTGGGGTCGACGGGCAGTAAAAGAATCTTAAGCTCGTTTTCCGTCTTTTCCCTTTCTTCGCGTTTAGCAGCCTCTTCTTCCAAAGCAAGCTCTTTAAGCTCCTTATCCTCTTCCGAAGAAATCATTTCCTTAAGACCGGCAAGTTCCTTGTCGATTTTAAGAAGGCGGCGATATGCGTCCACGACAGGCTCAAGCGAAGAATGTTCTTTGACGAGTTTAGTCCATTCCTTGTTGTCGGCAATTATTTCCGGCTTTGATATAAGCGAGGCAAGCTCCTCGTATTTACTTAATATACCGTCAAGTTTTTCAGTGTTCATTTTGCACCCGAGGTTTAATTTTTATTTTGCGGAATATAATCCGCCGTGCGCGTTATTTTACTCGTTTTAAATTATTTAATATTTAAGGTTTTGTTGCGCGTTTAGTTGCATGAGTTTTTGCCGCGCGTTTACTCTGCGGTTTTGGGTTTAAAGATAAATCAATGTTTTTTGCGCGCGACGATTACCCTGTCGTTGCCGCCGTAATCTTTTATACATTCGATGTCGGTAAAATCTTTATCTAAAAGCGCCGTAACTTCCTCCCGCTGGTCGAAACCGATTTCCAGAAACAGCATGCCGCCCTCGGTAAGTCTTACGGGCGCCTCAAGGGCGATAAGACGGTAAAAATCCAGTCCGTCCTCTCCCCCGTCAAGAGCGATGCGCGGCTGGCAGGTAACGTCGGGAGCAAGAGAATCTATTTCGCCGCGGCGTATATAAGGCGGATTGGAAACAATCAGGTCGAAAGTCTTGTCAGGTAAAGACTTGAAGCCGTCGGACATGACGACTTGCGCACCCGTCCCCGCAAGATTTTGCTCGGCGACTTTAATCGCCTCAGCCGAAACGTCCGATGCCGTAACGCGCGCGGAAGTTTTTTTCGCAATCGCCAAAGCAATGCAGCCGCTGCCCGTCATAAGGTCAAGTACCTCGCAGTCTTTTCCGGTTCGGTTAAGGTATTTAATAACCTCATCGGCAAGAATTTCGGTGTCAAGCCGCGGTATAAGCACGTTTTCGTTGACTTTTACTTTAAATCCGTAAAATTCGCCGTAGCCCGTGATATAATCCAGAGGCACACCCTTTACGCGCTTTGCCGCGTAGTCGGAAACCTTACGGTATTGCTTGTAATCGGTTTTTTCCACCGAAGAAAGCTCACCCCGTTTTAATCCGAGCGCGGCGGCAATAAGCCAGTCGGTTTCGGCTTGTTCGGTTATACCTGCGGCGGCAAGCTTATCGGACACGAATTTTTTGAGTTGCGGCATGGTAAACTCGCCGAACTTATGAGGTTTTACAGTCGGGTCCGCGTCCATTTCCCGCACCAGATTAAAGGATATAATGGCTATTTCCGCCATTTCGTCCTCGGGCGGGTAAGTCGTAAGCCGCTGGAGCGCCAGTCCGGGCGCGCGGAATATGTTTACAAAAAAGTTATCGGGCAGTATTGCCAGAAAGCGCAAAAGTTCGTAAGACAGACCTGCTACGAAAGGCAACAACAGCAGCCTTATGCCCATTTTAGCAAGAACTCCGAGATCGGCCCAACCTAAAAGAGATAAAATCCAGGTAGCCAGCGAAAACACGAGAATGGACACAACCATGACGAAAAACAGGAAAGTAGTCCCGCAACGGTTGTGCCGAGTAGAACACTTCTGCACGTTTTCCACCGTCAGCTCGAGTCCGTGCTCAAAACAGTTAATCGTGCGGTGCTCCGCCCCGTGGTACATAAAAGTACGCCTTATATCCTTCATGCGCGAAACTATGAGAAGATATAAAACGAAAATCAATATCCTTAAAAGTCCTTCGATAAGCGCGAAAGCAAGCACCGAAAGCGAAATAAGGTATTTGTCAATCATGGACGCGACGAAAGAAGGAAGCAGAATGAACAGCGCAACAGCAAAAACGACGCCCAGAACCGCGGCAATCGCAAAGGAAGCCTTTCCCGGCGTCTCCTCCTCGGGATAAATGACTTCCGCACTTTTCATGAGCGCCGAAGTGCCGCCCACAAGCGACTTGATAAAAGCAACGCATCCCCTTAAAACGGGAACCTTGTTATACCATTTTTTAGGACTAAGCCGCTTTGTCTCGGTAAGAATGTCGCCGCTTTCCGTCCTGACGGTCATCGCCATGGAAGTCGCGCCCTGCATCATGACGCCCTCCATAAGCGCCTGTCCGCCGATGAAAGTGCGGTTGAGTTTTTGTTTGTTTTCCTTCAAAACAACCTCGAAAAAAATAAAGTCCGTAAAAAAGAAAAACCATACACTTAATGCTGAAAGCAAAAGGCATGGTTATCCGTTTTTGAAATTGAAACCTTTTATCTGCCGAAACGACGGTTGAATTTATCGATACGTCCGCCCGTCTCAACCTGCTTTTGCTTGCCGGTATAGAAGGGATGGCATTTGGAGCAAACGTCAAGTTTAAGGACGTCGCCCTTCTTTGTGGTGCCGGTCACGAACGTAGCCCCGCACGCGCAAACAGCCGTAACCTCATGATAATCGGGATGTATATCTTTTTTCATCGTAGTATCTCCTCAAAATTACTTGCATAGGCTATTATAATACTTTCAAGCGGCTTTGTCAAACGTTTTTTAAGCATAACTTTAAACGATATCGCTTTAACCGTTGTATTTTTTCCTTTATGCCGATTTTTTTGATAGCGAAACCGATTTGTCGGCATTTAAGAACAATAATTCTTTTTCTTAATCGCACAAATTTAAACCGTAAACGGCTTAAATATACTGCATTACGAATTTAAACCGCTGATACCTAATTACCGAACTCTTTATTATTCCGCGCACAAGTATAATTACGCGTAAAACAAATGCTGTTTTCTTTAATAAAAGAATCGGCGCGGATTAAAATTCCTCAGTTTTTATAAACCATGTTTCTGATGTCTTCCACTTTGTTTTTTATCCGTTCGTCCTTGGAAATAAGCGTTGCGACCTTGTTTTTGGAGTGCATTATAGTGGTGTGGTCGCGTCCGCCCATAATGGCGCCGATGCTTGTAAGCGGCAAAGGCAAAAGCTCGGCAATCAGGTAAATGCAAATCATGCGCGGCTCCACTATTTCCTTATCGCGTTTTTTGCCCAAAAGCTCCTCTTTGGTGACGTTGGGATAAAGTTTAAGCGTAGCCTCTATTATATCCTCGGCGTCCACCGCTTCTTCCGCGGGCTTTTTATAGTCTTTGAAAGCCTCGGCGGCAAGCTCCACGCTGACGGGCTTGTCGTAAAGTTTTGCAAGCAGAATAACCTTGTTCAGAAGACTTTCCATCTCGCGAATGTTGCTGTCGATGCGCTGCGCCATAAAGTTGAGCACCTCGGGCGGAACGTTGTATTTTTCCATCTGCGACTTTTTCTGCAAAATGGCTATTCTGGTTTCAAGGTCGGGCGGCTGAACGTCGGCAATAAGCCCCCACTCGAAACGCGTGCGCAAACGCTCTTCAAGGTCGGGTATTTCCTTGGGTGGACGGTCGGAAGCAAAAATTATCTGCTTGTTCATCTGATAAAGGTCGTTGAAGGTATGAAACATCTCCACCTGAGTGCTTTCCTTTTTGGAGATGAACTGTATGTCGTCTATCATCAATACGTCCGCACTGCGGTATTTGTCGCGGAAATCGAAAGTGTTGCCGCTCTTTGAACGAATTGACGCAATAAGCTCGTTGACGAACTTTTCGGAAGAAACGTACAGTACCTTGAGATGACGGTTATTTTTCCTTATGTAATTGCCTATCGCGTGCATTATGTGCGTTTTACCGAGTCCCGCGCCACCGTAAATGAACAGCGGATTGTACTTCACTCCCGGGTTTTCCGCAACGGCGCGCGCCGCGGCAACTGCGAAACGGTTACACTCGCCCACGACGAAATTGTCGAAAGTATAACGCGGATTGATAAGCATTGCGTCCACTTTGGGAACAGGAGCCTCTTCTTCCCCGCCGTCCTCTTTAAGCTCTTCGGGCGAAAAATCCGCGCCTTTCATGCGGCTTACGTCCGCGGGAAGCAAAAGAGTAATGTCCGTAAGCAACGGATTGACGGAGGAAAGAACTTTTTTTATAAGCGGTCTTAAACTGCTGTTGACGGCGTCGCGGTTACCCTCGGTCGGGGCAAGCAGAATCAGCCTGTCATCGTCGATGTCAAGCGGTTCAAGCGGTTTAATCCATACGTCGAAACTGATGGCGTTAACCTCCGTTTCCAGCGTAGGCAGCATTTCCTGCCAGATTTCTTTTGCTGCGTTCATAATTCACTCCGTAAAAACGTTTATTGTTTGTCTTCTTTAAGATATTTTTCGTACTCGGCATACACTGCCGACTTGGGCATTTTCCTGTCGGCGGCGGCTTTTTTAACCGCGTCCATTTTCGAAAGCCCTTCATTAACGTATTTTTCAACGTGAGCGGCAATCGGAAGCGAATTAAGCTCGCTTTCTTTTTCCGGCGCGCCTTCCGTCACAATAACGAATTCTCCTTTTTCGGTAAACTCGGGAAAGTCACCCAGCGTGCCTCTTACAACCTCTTCGTGAATTTTGCTTATTTCGCGCACGACGGCGGCGCGGCGTGCCCCCAACGCATGGAACAAAAACTCAAGGTCCTTTCTTACGTTATGCGGCGGAGAATAAAAAATCAAAGTGCTTGTAAGTGCGGCAAATTTTTGGATAAACTTTTTGCGTTCCGAATTTTTTTCGGGCAGGAAGCCGCACATACAAAAGGAAGAAACGTCCATTCCGCTGAGTACCGCGGCGTTTATAAGCGCGCACGGTCCGCTTATCACGGTGTATTCCAGCCCGCGCGCAATAAGCTCGTCCACCAGAACTTTGCCCGGGTCGGAAATAAGCGGCATACCGGCGTCGGACACAAGCGCAAGGTTTTCGCCTTTTTCCAGTCTTTCAACAATGTAACCGGCTTTTTCCTTTTCGGAAAACTTCTGATAAGAAACAAGCGGCTTGCTTATACCGTACTTATTCAGCAAAACCGCAGTTCGGCGCGTATCCTCGCAAAGCACGGCGTCCGCTTTTTTAAGCGTTTCCACCGCGCGGAAAGTAATTTCACCGAGATTTCCTATGGGCGTTGCCACAATATAAAGCATTGTCACTCCTTTTTTAACAAACCGCGTTTTCCATACTTAAAAATTCCTAAACCCGGGTGTCCACAATCCTTTCTCTTAAAACTTTAAGACCGGGCTTGGCGTCTTTAAGACACTTCAGCAAAAACAGGTGCGGCGGCTTTTTGACAGACGGCGTCAAAAGCTGCAGAATCTTGGGCTCAAGCCTTACGTCCGAACAGATTTTCATGACCTCGCTGAGTCTTTCTGATCGGTGCACGAGATAAAACGCTCCGCCCGTGCTTAAAAGATACGCCGCGCAATCGGCAACTTCGGGAAAAGTAACGGCAACTTCATGCCTGGCAAGCGCAAGCGCGCGCTCCGATATATCAAAACCGCTTTTGCTTTTCATGTAAGGCGGATTGCTGACTACTATGGTAGCCGAACCCGCCGCGGCGAACTTACCTATCTCCTGCATGGGCGCGTTTATAATGTCGCAAACATTATTAAGCCCGTTGAGCGCAATGCTTCTTCGGGACATTTCCGCCATGTCGGACTGAATTTCCACACCCGTACAGCGTATGCCCTTTTTCCCGCCCAGCAGAAGAGTTATTATCCCCGTGCCGCTTCCTAAGTCGTAAGCTTTGTCCTTAACCCCGCCCGTTACGAAATTGGCAAGCTCCACAGCGTCGCATCCGAAGCAAAAAGCCGACGGATTCTGGATAATCTTAAGTCCGTTGACGAGAAGGTCGTCCACCCGTTCAAACGGAAGCACAAGGTTTTCCGTCGATAACGTCAATCGCTTACCACCTCGTAAATTCCGTCAAGATTGCGGTACTTCTGATCGTAATCCAGGCCGTAACCGATAATAAAAGCAGGCCTTTCCAAAATAAAGGCGACGTAGTCGGCATGAGCGTCCACTTTTCTCGACATGGGTTTGTCGAGAAGGCAGGCAATTTTAACGTCCAGCGCGTTTTTGGAGGCAAAATAACGTCTTAAATAATCGACAGTAAACCCCGAGTCCACAATGTCCTCCACCACGAGAACGTGTTTACCCTCCACGTTTTCCCTCAGGTCCTGAATAAGCTTGATTTTTCCCGTCGTACTCATGGTGCCTTCCACCATCGCGTTTTCGTAGCTTGAAAGCGTCACGAAATCATAAACCACAGCGTCGGACTTTATTTCTTTCATAAGGTCGGTGAAAAACATAACCGCGCCGCGAAGCACGCATACGCACACCACGGGCTTGTCGTCTTTGTAACAAGCGGAAATTTCCGCAGCAAGTTCTTTGACCCTCACTCTGATATCTTGTTCGCTGAAAAGCAAATTCTTCTTAAGTTCCTGCATTATGTACAAAATCCTCCGTAAAAATAACTGCGTTTTTGATTTCGCGTCAATACGCAATTAATAAAATCCTAAAAAAAGTCGGAATGCGCAGTTGATATCCGCGATTTACCGCAAAAAAAACACGCATCCCCGGCAAAAAAACAAAACCTTACCGCGTAAATTTAAGCTCCAGCGCGTTGACCGTTTTGTCCGTAAGCTTTACGTCGTCCGAAATTTCCACGCCGAATATCGCAAGCACGTTTTCATTATAACACAAAAGCGGCAGATTGTCGCGGATTCGACGGGGAATTTTACGGTCTATAAGATATTCTTTCAGTTTTTTTCTGCCCGAGCCGTACGGGCGGAAAACGTCGCCCTCGCGCCGAAAGCGAATGACCGCGCCTGAGGGCACTTTATCTCCGTCCACGATAAGCTTCCCTTTTTGCGGAAAGGGCTTCGAGAAAGAAATTTCCGCTATTCCGTCGCCGAAAGGCGTAAAACCCGCCGTAAACGGAATTTCCTCGTCGCTTATTAAATCAACCGAATCCGAGCCGTCAAAAAAAACAATACAATCGTACTCTTTTGCGGCGATTATTCCGCCGATAAGCGAAACTCTTTTGCCGTTCTCCTTATCTTTCAGTCCCAAAACGGCGGTAACGTGCTTGTAATCGAGGTCGGTAACGGTGCTTATCCGCCTCATGCACTCGAAAACATACCTCGACGAAAGCGCCGTGGGAAAACTTAAAACTTCAAGGTCCAGCCTCACTTCTTCACCGCGGTTTTCGATGTATTTCCCGAAATCGAGGCAAGAGGAAATAAACGCCTCGTCATTTGCGGCAAGCTCGCTCAGCGTATTCACGGCGGCGTCAAGCGGATACCTTTCGCGGATTTTGGGCAGAACCTCGAGCCTTAAGAAATTACGGGTATAACGCGTTTCGGAATTGGTTTCGTCGGTGACGAACTTTAAGTTGTTTTTTTCGACGTAATCCTCTATTTCCCCGCGCGAGCAGTTTATAAGCGGTCGGATGTAATTGCCGTCGCGCTCCGTCATGCCGATAAGCCCCTGAATTCCGCAGCCGCGGAAAACGTGCATCAGCACACCCTCCGTCCTGTCGCCCAGATTGTGCGCGGTAAGAATACAGTCTACTTCACGGGATTCCAGTAAACCGTTGAAAAACTCCTTTCTCGCCTCACGCGCTTCGCTTTCCTCGCTTCTTCCCGATATTTTGCAACGCTCGGGAACGTTTACGCTTATGCCTTTAAATCGCACGCCGTAGTCAGCGCATAACTTCTTTACGAATTCCGAGTCCCGCCTGCTGTTTTCGCCGCGGATGCCGTGCTCCACGTTAAGCACCACAATGTTGTTTTTGTCTACGGCATCAAAAGACAGTAAAACGTGCAAAAGGCATACCGAATCGGCGCCGCCGCTTACGGCAACACCCGTTTTGTCGTTTTTTCCGATATGTTTTTCAATTATGTCCAGCGCTTTTTGCACGGAATCATTATATAAAAGTTATCCACATTTGTCAAGCGCACGATAAGCCGCCTTATATCGGTCTTTATCCGTTTTTCCAAAAGGAAATAACGGATTTTTTAACGCAAAAAAATCCAATTTTTACCGATAAAAAAAGCTTTCCCGAAAAAAATTTAACCCGTTTCGGAAAAGCTTTTAATGGAAGTTTCATATAGCTTTACTACATGAAGCAATCGGCTTGCGCCTTTTTTAATTCTGCCTGTTTTTCATATAATCCTTAACCGCGTCCACAATTATATCCACGGTATTGTCCACGCCCAGAAATCCGCTGTTAAGGCAAAGATGATAGTTGTTTTTGTCGCCCCAAGTCTGCTCCGTATAATAATTATAATGATTGGCGCGGTATTTGTCCGTTTTCTGGACTTCGGCGGCGGCTTTGTCGGGCTCGATACCGTACTCGGCAATCGCGCGCTGCGTTTTATGCTCAAGGTCCGAATATACGAAAATATTGATTACGTCGTCACGATTTTTCAGAACGTAATCGGCGCACCTTCCCACAATTACGCAGGAGCCTTCCTCGGCAAGATTGCGTATAATTTCGCAGGTCGCTATAAACAGCTTGTCGGGAAGCGACAGCTGCGCGGCGCCAAGGTCCGCACCCATGTAATAACCGCCGAAAGCGAGATTATGCAAAAATTTGTTTTTTATCTTTTGCTCGGTGTTTTCCACAAAACTCACGGCAAGCCCGCTTTTTTCCGCGCTGAGCTCGATAATTTTACGGTCGTAAAAAGGAATCCCCAGTTTTTCCGCCACTTTGCTGCCGATGATTCTGCCGCCGCTGCCGTACTCGCGGCTTATGGTAACGATAACTTTTTTGTCCATACAAGCCCCCCTCAAGACGCAAACATAATTTTGAAAAGACAAATTCCGCGCCTGTTTTATATTATTATATTAACACGGAAATCCCGATTTGTCAATACGGCTTTTTTTCAGGACTTTTAAACATGAGTGCCGTAAAGCATCAGATGTTCGCCGAGTATAATAACGGCAATTACGTTAAAAACAAAATCCGCGGCCATAAGCGCACTAAGCACAACGTCAACGGCAATCAGAGTTTCGTAATCCGACACTCTTTTTAAAAACAAGATCACTTTATCCGCAATTACGGCAAACAGACTTGCCGCCGCGCCGAACAAAAAAGAAAACTGAGGGCAAACGTATCCCATGACGTTATAGGCGAATCCCGAATAATTCCAAAGTCTTACCTTTAACGCTTTATCGAAAAACAACCCTCCGATAAATTCCGAAAAAGTCACGCAAAACGTGACCGCTATGTAATAAAGTACGATAACGCACATCGCCGAACCTGAATCGGACAGATTTCCGTTTCTTTTAAGTTTTCCGTATAATTTCCACCATATCCCGTCACTCGGCGTCCCGATAAAAAGGTAAATCCCGCATACGGTAAACCCGTACACGGGACAAAAAGGCATGGTCAAAAAACCTCTGTCCGCGGGCGCGCCTATTATAACGAAAAAAACGCTTTCCCCTATCCAGCCCGCCAAAGAAACCAGAAAAAATAAATGCAGAACATATACCGCTTTGTGATTTTCTTTGCTGACGAAAGAATTTACCGCAACGCTTTTTAGTTTTTTATCACTGTAAAAAGCCATATCGTTTAAAGTATTTGCTTTTTTACGTTAAAAAACTACTTTTTGTTTCGATAAATCTCCCGCTTTATCCTTTCATAAAGTATAAAATTCACAGCCTTGCTCGTTTTGCTTTTCTTTTAACTCGAGGAGGCGGTCTTCGCCTTTCATAAGCTGGTTTATCCTTTCTTCGTTTTTGCTGTCAATGCTTTCGTACAGTATATCTTATTTTTACTGCAATTTCAATAATAAACGGTGAATAAACATATCAATCGCGGTCTAATGCCTTTAACAAATACACCCGCTCTTTGTCCGCCGCCTTGACTGCCGTTAAAAACAAGTCGTTAAAAAAATACGTCAAACGGCTTTATAAAACAATTATTAATCGGCAAAAACGCACATTCGGACAAAAAAATCAAAACTCGTTTCGTGCCTTTAATTTACGGTTACGCCAAAACAAAAAGCGCCCGCTCATTATTAAGAGAAGGCACTTTTTTTAACTAATTAATATTACGCGTTTACGCTTTCGTTGTCATCGTCGTCGGAAGAGGGAGCAACCTCGTAAGGATATTCGTTATTGTATCTCTTCATACCCGTACCTGCGGGAATAAGCTTACCGATGATGACGTTTTCCTTAAGACCGATAAGGGGATCTATCTTGTTTTTGATTGCCGCCTCGGTCAGCACGCGAGCGGTCTCCTGGAAGGAAGCCGCGGACAGGAAGCTGTCGGTCGCAAGCGCGGCTTTCGTAATACCCAAAAGCGTATGCTTTGCCGCCGCGGGTCTGCCGCCCGACTGAATCGCCTTGAGGTTAGCCTCCGAGAACGCGTTGGAATCCACCATTTCGCCGGGAAGAAGATCGGTGTCGCCGCTGTCCTCCACGCGCACTTTTTTAAGCATCTGGTGAACGATTACTTCGATGTGCTTGTCGGCAATTTCAACGCCCTGAGATCTGTAAACCGCCTGAACTTCCTTAACGATATATTCCTGAACTTCCTTATAGCCCTTGATGCGCAGAATATCGTGCGGGTCGATAGGACCTTCGGTAAGCGGGTCGCCCGCTTTTACGGTAGCGCCCGTCTTGATGTTGGCTTTAAGCTTTGCGCTGAAAGGAATGGAGTAACTGAATTCCTTGCCTTCGGCGTTGGTGATGACGACGTCTCTTCTTCCGTCTTTCTCGATAAGGGTAACTTTGCCCTCCTCGGTCGTAATGGTAGCGACGCCCTTAGGCTTTCTTGCCTCGAACAACTCTTCTACACGGGGAAGACCTCTCGTAATATCTTCCGCCGCCGCGACACCGCCCGAGTGGAAGGTACGCATGGTAAGCTGAGTACCGGGTTCGCCGATGGACTGAGCGGCGATAATGCCTACCGCTTCGCCCACTTTTACGGGAGTGCTGCCCGACATATCCTTGCCGTAGCACTTTGTGCACACGCCGTGTTTGGTCTTACAGGTAAGCACGGAACGGATAAACACGGGTATTTCCTTGCCTTCGGCATTAAGCTTAAGGTCGTCCTCGTCAATGCGTTTAGCGACTTCTTCGCTAATCATTTCGTTGACGCGCACATAAACTTCGCCCGTGACGGGATTGACGATATCTTTTGCGGCAAATCTTCCGCTTAATCTGTCCTTAAGACTTTCCACAACGGAGTCGCCGTCGAAAATACGCTCGATTTTGATGCCGGCGGGAGAGGAACTTCCCTCGCAGCAATCGTCTTCGCGCACGATGACGTCCTGACTTACGTCCACAAGACGGCGGGTAAGATAACCCGAGTTTGCCGTCTTAAGCGCGGTATCGGCAAGACCTTTTCTGCCGCCGTGCGAAGAAATGAAGTATTCAAGCGGCGAAAGTCCTTCACGGAACGAGGAACGGACGGGAGTTTCCAGCGTTTTGCCTTGCGGGTTGGTCATAAGTCCGCGCATACCCGAAAGCTGAGCTATCTGCTTCATGCTTCCGCGGGCGCCCGAGACCGCCATCATGTTGATGGGGTTGAATTCGTCCAGGGTTTTCTTAAGCGCTTCGGTAACGTCGTCGTTGGCTTTCGTCCAGGTTTCCACTACGTGACGGTACTTCTCGTCCTCGGTAAGGATGCCGTCTTCGTACTCTTTTTCAAAATTAATGACTTTCTTTTCCGCCTCGTCGAGGATAGCTTTTTTCTCAGCGGGAATGTGCATATCGAAGACGCTGGTCGTAATCGCGCCGATAGTAGAATACTTAAAGCCCAAAGCCTTGATGTTATCAAGCACCTTGCAGGTTTCGGTCGCGCCGTATTTTTTGAACGTAAGGTCGACAATCTTTTGCAGCTGGCTTTTGCCCACGCGGTACTCGACCTCGAGTTTAAGGCATTCGCTTTCCAACGAGCGGTCAACTATGCCCAAATCCTGGGGAACGGCCTCGTTGAAGATGATTCTGCCCACGGTGGTATCCACGATTGCGCTTTTCGGCTGGCCGTTAAACGTACCCTGCATACGCACCTTGATTTTGGACTGAAGCTCGATTTCCTTGTTGGCGTAAGCCATTTTAGCCTCGTCGCTGTCGCAGAAAATCATGCCCTCGCCTTTCGCGCCGGGTTTATCCATGGTAAGGTAGAAACAGCCTATAACCATGTCCTGCGTGGGCGAACATACAGGCTTGCCGTCCGAAAGCTTAAGGACGTTGTTTGTCGCAAGCATGAGGAAACGCGCCTCCGTCTGCGCCTCTATGGAAAGAGGAACGTGCACTGCCATCTGGTCGCCGTCGAAGTCGGCGTTGAACGCTCCGCACGCAAGCGGGTGAAGCTTAATCGCCCTGCCTTCGACAAGCACGGGTTCGAATGCCTGAATACCCAGACGGTGAAGCGTAGGCGCACGGTTCAAAAGCACGGGGTGCTCTTTAATGACGCTTTCCAGCACGCCCCAGACTTCCTTGCTGCCGCGCTCCACGAAACGCTTTGCGCTTTTGATGTTGTGGGATTTGCTTTGCGCAACAAGCTCGTGCATTACGAAAGGCTTAAAAAGTTCAAGCGCCATTTCCTTGGGAAGTCCGCACTGATACATCTTAAGTTCGGGTCCCACGACGATAACGCTTCGTCCGGAGTAGTCCACGCGCTTTCCGAGAAGGTTTTGTCTGAATCTTCCCTGCTTGCCGCGCAGAAGTCCCGAAAGCGACTTAAGCTCGCGGTTGCCGGCGCCCGAAACGGCTTTGCCGCGCCTGCCGTTGTCGATAAGCGCGTCAACGGCTTCCTGCAGCATACGCTTTTCGTTTCTGACGATGATGTCGGGGGCGGAAAGCTCGATAAGTCTTTTAAGACGGTTGTTTCTTGCGATAACCCTGCGGTAAAGGTCGTTAAGGTCGGAAGTGGCGAATCTGCCGCCGTCAAGCTGCACCATGGGGCGAAGTTCGGGCGGGAGCACGGGCAAAACGTCCATGACCATCCAGGTGGGGTTATTCTTGCTTTTTACGAACGCATCGAGAATTTCAAGACGCTTAATAGCCTTAATCTTCTTTTGACCCGAAGAATTGTTGACGATGTCGCGCACTTCCTTGTGCTCTTTTTCAAGGTCCACGGCGGCGAGAAGTTCTTTAATCGCTTCCGCACCCATGCCTGCCCTGAAAGAGCCGTTGCCGTAAAGCTCAAGCGCTTCGCGGTACTGCGCGTCGGTAAGAATCTGCTTATATTCGAGCGGAGTGTCTTTGGGGTCAAGCACAATGAAATTGACGAAATACACGACCTGCTCGAGGGCCTTGGGGCTCATGTCGAGCAAAAGACCTATACGGCTGGGAACGCCGCGGAAATACCAGATGTGCGTGACGGGCGCGGCAAGCTCGATATGCCCCATACGCTCTCTGCGCACTTTGGCGCGCGTAACTTCTACGCCGCACTTGTCGCACACAACGCCCTTGTAGCGTACTCTTTTATACTTACCGCAATGGCACTCCCAGTCCTTGGTGGGACCAAAAATTCTTTCGCAGAAAAGGCCGTCCTTTTCGGGCTTCTGCGTGCGGTAGTTTATGGTTTCGGGTTTGGTAACCTCGCCGTGAGACCACTCGCGGATTTTATCGGGACCCGCAATGGCAATCTGCATGGAATCGAAATTATTTAATTCAAACATTATTCGTCCTCCCCTTCGTCTGCGTCGTCCAAAAAGTCATCGTCGTCGATAATGGAGCCGTCAAACGGGTCGTCGCCCAAATCCAGCTCGTCATCGTCGAACAGGCTGACGTCGCCGCTTTCCTCCGCGTCGTCGTCCTCGATGTCGTCGGCAAACACGTTTTCACCGATATCGAAGCCGTCCTCGATGTTCATATCGCCGCCGACGTAATGCTTCTTCTTCTCGAATTCGACTTCGTCGTCGCGGTCGTCCTCGATAAGTTCGCGGATACCGATTTCCTGTTTATCCTCGTTAAGCACCTTGACGTCAAGCGCAAGTGCCTGAAGCTCTTTGATAAGCACCTTGAAAGACTCGGGCACGCCGGGCTCGTTGTTGTTGCCGCCCTTGACGATGGACTCGTATGTCTTTACCCTGCCAACCACGTCGTCGGATTTGACGGTCATGATTTCCTGCAGAATGTTAGCCGCGCCGTAAGCGTAAAGCGCCCAGACCTCCATCTCGCCGAAACGCTGTCCGCCGAACTGAGCTTTACCGCCCAAAGGCTGCTGCGTGACCAGCGAGTAAGGACCGGTGGAACGCGCGTGAATCTTGTCGTCAACAAGGTGGATAAGTTTAATCATATACATGTAACCCACGGTGGAACGGTTTTCGAAAGGCTCGCCCGTTCTGCCGTCGTACATCTGAATTTTGCCGTCTACTTTACCGTCGGTAACAAAGCCGTTTTCCTCAAGAAGCTTATGAATGTCGCTTTCAAGCGCGCCGTCAAAGACGGGGGTCGCAACTTTCCAGCCCAGCGCTTTAGCCACAAGACCCAAGTGAACCTCAAGCACCTGACCGATGTTCATACGCGAAGGAACGCCCAACGGGTTAAGCACTATCTGAAGAGGAGTGCCGTCCGCCATGAAAGGCATGTCTTCCTGCGGCAGAATACGAGAAATGACGCCCTTGTTTCCGTGGCGGCCCGCCATTTTGTCGCCCACGGAAATCTTACGTTTCTGAGCGATGTAGACGCGCACAAGTTTGTTGACGCCGGGGCTCATCTCGTCCTTGTTTGCACGGGTGAACACTTTGACGTCCACTACGATACCGCCCTCTCCGTGCGGCACTCTTAAAGAAGTATCCCTGACTTCCCTTGCCTTTTCGCCGAAAATGGCGCGCAAAAGTCTTTCCTCGGGGGTAAGTTCCGTTTCGCCTTTAGGCGTAACTTTACCGACGAGAATGTCGCCGCTGTCCACCTCCGCACCCACACGGATAATTCCGTTTTCGTCAAGGTTTTTAAGCGCGTCGTCGCCCACGTTGGGAATGTCACGCGTGATTTCCTCTTCGCCGAGTTTCGTGTCACGCGCCTCAAGTTCGTGCTCCTCGATATGAATGGAGGTAAACACGTCGTCTTTTACTATTTTTTCGGAAATGAGGATTGCGTCCTCGTAGTTGTAGCCTTCCCAGCTCATGAAGCCGACAAGAATGTTGCGGCCCAAAGCAAGCTCGGCATTTTCGGTGGAATGGCCGTCGGCAATAACCTGACCTGCCTCCACGCGGTCGCCCTTGGAAACAATGGGCTTTTGATTGATGCAGGTGCCTTGGTTGGAACCCACAAACTTTTTAAGAATATATTCGGCAGTGGGCTTCTGACCCTTTTTGACGGAACGCTTTACGTTTTCGATAATCTCGATTCCGCCGTCGGTGCTCTCGCCCTCCTCGTCTTCGGCAACGATAATGCGCTCTGCGTCGACGTAAGTTACGGTACCCGACTTTCTTGCAACCACCATTACGCCCGAGTCGTAAGCAATCTTATGCTCTATGCCCGTGCCCACGATGGGAGCCTCGGGTTTAAGAAGCGGCACAGCCTGACGCTGCATGTTGGAGCCCATCAGCGCACGGTTGGTATCGTCGTTTTCAAGGAACGGAATAAGCGCGGTAGCGACGGAAATCATCTGACGGGGGCTTACGTCCATGTAGTCGATGTCCTCGCGGTAACGCTCCGCGATGTCGTCGCGGTAACGCATCATGACACGTTCGTTGACGAACCAGTTGTTTTCGTCAAGCGGCTCGTTAGCCATGGCAACGACGTAACGGTCCTCTTCGTCTGCGGCAAGATAATGCACTTCGTCGGTGACGCGGTGATTGACCTTGTCCACGCGGCGGTAAGGCGCCTCGATAAAGCCGTATTCGTTGATGCGCGCGTAAGAAGAAAGCGAGTTGATAAGACCGATGTTCTGTCCTTCGGGGGTCTCTATCGGGCACATTCTCGAGTAATGCGAATAGTGAACGTCGCGGACCTCGAAAGAAGCGCGCTCGCGGTTAAGACCGCCGGGACCGAGGGCCGACAGCTTTCTCTTATGCGTAAGCTCTGCAATCGGGTTGGATTCGTCCATGAACTGCGACAGCTGGGAGGAGCCGAAAAACTCCTTTATCGCGCTGGTCACGGGACGGATATTGATAAGGTTCTGGGGAGTAGGCGGTTCGGCGTCGTTCTGAATCTGCATACGTTCCCTGACCACTCTTTCAAGGCGCGCAATACCGATACGGAACTGATTCTGCAAAAGCTCTCCCACGCTTCTTACCCTGCGGTTTCCGAGGTGGTCGATGTTGTCGCAGTAACCCACGTCGTATCTGAGTCCCGAAATATAGTTAATGGTGGCGATAACGTCGTCCACAAGCAGATGTTTTACGATAAGCAGATCGACGTTTTCGGCAATAAGCTTTTTAAGGGTTTCTTTGTCGCCCGCCGCCTGGTCGATAAGGCGCTTGAGCGCGGGATAATAAACTTTTTCGTTAATGCCGAGCTCTTTATAATCGAAATCGACGTAACCCGCAATGTCAACGTGACGGTTACCCATGACGTAATGGCAATGCCTGTCCTTGCCGACCATGATGCCCACGCGGTTGATGCCTGCGTTCTGAATCCTGATTGCGACTTCTTCGGTAATCTTTTTGCCCTTTTCTACATATACCACTCCGTCAGCATCCGCAACGGTCTCGAACGCGCGCTGACCCGTGATACGAGCGGCAAGCGCAAGCTTTTTATTGTATTTATATCTGCCGACGCGCGACAAATCGTATTTTCTGCGGTCGAAGAACAGTCCGCGCACGAACTGCTTGATACTGTCGATATTGGGAATTTCGCCCGGGCGAAGCTTACGGTTAAGCTCCTTAAGTGCGTCGTCCTCGGTTTTCGCGGGATCCTTTTCGATGGTGTTTTTCATCAGAGGATCTTCGTTGAAAAGCCTTATCATGCTTTCGTCGTCGGAGAAAGACTCGTAAGCCGCCGCACCCGCCGCACTGCCCGCAAAAGGCAAATATTTAAAATCGTTCAAAGTGGGCTCGGGCTCTTCGTACTGAGTTCCGAGTGCCGCCGAAAGAACGCGTACAAGCACGGACGCCTGCACTTTACGCTGACGGTCAACGTGAACCCAAAGAACTCCCTTGTCGTCTTCCTGGAATTCCAGCCATGCGCCGCGGGAAGGAATGTTGGTCACACCGAAATAATTTTCGCCCGTCCTTATGTCTTTGACAAAGCTGAAATAAACGCCGGGGCTTCTTACCAGCTGGCTGACAACGACGCGCTCCGCTCCGTTGATTATAAAGGAACCGTTAGGCGTCATGAGAGGCATATCGCCCATAAAAACTTCCTGCTCGGTGATAAGTCCCGTTTCCTTGTTGACAAGCCTTACCTTAACCTTGAGGGGCACGGCATACGTTGCGTCACGGTCCTTACACTCTTTCTCCGTGTACTTGGGAGTCATTTCAAGATGATGGTCTAAAAACCACAGCTCCATCTTGTTGCTGAAGTCCCTGATGGGCGAAAAATCCTTAAAGACTTCGCCTATGCCGTTTTTAAGAAACTCGTTGTAAGAATTCTTCTGCACCTCCACAAGGTAGGGCATTTCGCACACCTCGTGAACCTGCGCAAAAGATCGTCTTTCAGTGTTTCCGTACTTGACTTTCCTGATCGTTCTTACGGACATTCGTTCTCTCCTTGAACTTTGTTTTTTTCTTGTTTTTCCGCTTTGCGCGCGCGTGATCCGCTTTATGTAAAACCGACAAAAGCGCACAATACAGCATTATAAAATAATATCAGTCTTTTCCTGTTTTTGTCAAGCATTTTAATGAAAATATTTTTTTTAAAATTTTTTATGAATTTTTATAAGCACGACTTCTGTTTCTGTTTGTCGAAAAGGCTCGGAAAATTGTATTTTTACTTGTTTTTTATATGAAATTTTGAATTTTGCCCGACTTTAAGATGGGCTTTATATTCCCCGGCTGCTTCCGACCTACCCTTATATTAAATCAAAAAGCAAAAAAGCGGTAACTGAAATGACTTTCATACCCTTTCGTCAACATGTTTTATGCCTAATCGACGCGAAAACGGCGTTTTAACGTGACCGAATTTCAATAGAAATGCTGACGCAATATTCAGTCCATAAAAACGGTAAAAATTATCGCACTTTATAAGTCGCATAAAGCCAAATCGATTGCCGCCACATAACGACGGTAAACATAACGCAATACAAGTCGCATAACAAAAGTAAAGTTAAATCGATTTATTGTCACAAAAAAAACGCAAATCAGAACGCTTTGCAAGTCTTATAATGACAGCATTTCAAATAATGACAACATTTCAAAACTCTGTATCAGTCAAAACCACCGTAAAATTCTACATAATGTCTGCCCGCATAACGAAAACGTAAGGCGATTTACAGTCCGAGAATTACAATGAAAGCAAGAAAACGACAATAAGCAATTATGAAAAGGTCCCGCGCGATTTTACGCACAGGACCTTGTCTTCAATGATGAAATTTTATACAGCTGCAATAACGTTAACAGACGAAGTCATATCTATTTCTATGTAACCCATACTTAAGTAAGACCCCCCGTCTTTAGCAACGTCGTAAAAATAAGTGATGAACGACAAATCAGGATAATCGGCAAGGTTTATAGTTATTGCTTTGTTTGCCGATGCGCCTTTATTCGCCGCGCCTTCAAGTAAATCCACTCTTACCGTATTATCATAAACGTAGGTATAATCATCGTTCATGACGCGCTCCCCTTCGTTTATTTCAAACCAGGCAGAATTAAACTCAAAGCCTTCGTTAAGCAAAGTTTCGGCGTCCGTATAAAGCACGTTATAAATCGTAAGCGTCTGTTTACCCTGAAGTCCGAGAATAATGTCGGAGTCGCCGTAACGATCGGATTCCAAATCCGTCACGAAACCGATTTCAAAGAAGTCACCGCCGTCAACCGAGGCGTAAATTCCGCCCTCGGGTAACGCCGCAACGGATTTACCGCCGTAAACCTTACCGCAATCGGGGCATACATACTGCTGCACGCCGACTTTAGTCGCCGTGGGAAGCGTGGTAAGCTGTCTTACGCATTGTACGCCGCACTCGCAAAGTACCGTCACAACGCCGTTTTCGCTGTAAACGTCGCCAAGCGCGCCGCTTAATTCGGCGTTCTTAATGCTGACGGTAGCATAGCATTCCGTGGATTCTCCTTCCGCAGCAAGCGCGAGCTCCTCGACGGCGTAACCGCTGGCGGAGGAAATCGAACCGCCTGTAACGGTTATAACCATGGGCTTACTGTAGCCTTTGGTGCTGTTTACGATAAGTCCGCTGCCGGCTCCGTTTGCGCCGTTACCGTTGTAAGTGGGCACAACGTATTTATCGTACACGCCGTTTATCGTGCAATCGGTGAACGTGCGGGTGCCGCTTTTTACGTAAACGCCGACCGAGCCTTCAAACGTGCAACGGGTAAACGTTGAGCTGTATTTTGCGGGAATATACGCGCCGTATCCGGTGTATTTATCCTCTTCGTTTATAGACGCCTTAAAAGTGCAATCGGTTGCCGTAATCACGGTCGAAGGGTTGCCGTAGCTGCCGTTTTCGTAATAACCGCCGTAATATCCGACGAAATCGACGTTTTGAAGCGTTATCGTCATTTTGCCCGAGCCTTCCAACATCAATCCGTACCAAATCATTCCGCCCGCCGCCGTATATCCCGTTTGGCTGCCGACGGTTCCGTTTTTAATGGTTACGGTGAGAGGATTAAGTCCGGTAGTCGTGTTCTTGACGACAAGTTCGCCTTCCAGTCTGTGCTCGTTGAGGTCCAGAGTCAAGGTCAGATTTTTCGTATTTTTGATTGTGTAATCAGTTTTATCTCCGCTAATATCGTCGCAAAGCACAATTGTCATGCCTTTAGTCGGATTTTTAATTAAATTTTCGAACCCAGCGGCAGAACCGACGTAAACGCTTTTGGCGTTGTTTTCGTCGATTACGGTAACAACGCCGTTTTCGCTGTACACGTCTCCCAAAGCACCGCTTAACTCCGCGCCTTGGACGGTTACCTCGGAGTAGCAAACTTTATCTACTCCCTCCGCGGCGTTGGAAACCTCCTCCACCGCGTAGCCGTTGACGGACGAGATCGTGCCGCCGTTAACGGTAACGACCATGGGGCTTTGATATCCGACGGTGCTGTCCACGACAAGGCCGCTGCCCGATCCGTCAGCGCCGTTGTTGTTATAGGAAGGTTTTTCGTAAACTCCGTTGCCCGCAATAATGCAGCTATTGAAAGTAGTATTTCCGCTCTTAATATAAACGCCCGCATTTCCCTCAAACGTACAATTCGTAAACGTTACGTTATGATTGGAAGCAAGATACGCGCCGAATCCCGGGTCAAGAGGATTTGTGACGAACACGCAGTCTTCCGCAGTTATGGTAGCCCCGGAGTAAATTCCGTTTGTATAGAACGCCCATTCTCCCGTAACATTAAGATTCTTAAGAGTAACGGTCATATTGGAGTTGCCTTGAGGAATTATGCCGTACATATTTTCGACATCGGAACCTATAAGTCCCTTGCCGGGCTTGCCTTCTTCTGCGGAGGAATCCATAATCGTAATATTTAAAGTTTCGTAATCGCCTTTAGAGTGAGAAGCCATCGCGTACACTTCGGCGTTAAGTCTGTGACCGTTAAGGTCAAGCGTGTAATTTTTTGCATCGTATGCGCTGTGAAGCAGCAAATTGTTGCTTTCGTTGGTGCTGACGATGTCGCCCGTAAGGACGATATACTCGCCGTCGCCTACGTAGGGGGCAACGTTGTTGATTGCGGTTTCGGAAGAAACGTAATTTACGGTTTTGTCGCCTTCAATGGATTTTACCACTCCGTTTTCGCTGTACACGTTTTCGATTTTACCCGAAAGAGAAACGTTATCCAAAGTAACGGTAGAGTAGCAAACCTTATCGACGCCCGCCGCGGCGTTGGAAACCTCCTCCACCGCGTAGCCGTTTACGGACGAGATCGTGCCGCCGTTGACGGTCACCGTCATGGGCTGATTGTAACCTACCGTGCTGTCCACGACAAGGCCGCTGCCAGAGCCGTCCGCTCCGTTGTTGTTATAAGAGGGCGCAATATATTCGCCGTTGCCCGTAATCTTACAGTTGTTGAAAGTCTTGTTGCCGCTCTTGACGTAAACGCCTACCGTTCCCTCAAAAGTGCAGTCGGTAAAGGTAGACGTATGTCCGCCCGGCAGATACGCGCCGAACGCGGTATCGGAGCCCTTAAACGTACACTTTTCAGCGGTTACGGAACTTCCGGACCAAGATCCGTTTTCGTAAATGCCGCCGTAGTAGCCTAAGGATTCCACCTCGTAAAGCGTAACGTCCACGTTGCCGCCCGCAAGCAGAATTCCGTAATAAACGCTTTCATCCGCCGCGCCCACGGTACCGTTTTTGACGGTTACCTTAAGCTTGTAACCGGACTCCTTGTTGTCTACGGTAGTGCTTCTTAAATCCAATCTGTCGGTAATGGCAAATCCGTTGAGATCCAGCGTAAAGTCAAGGTCGCGGCTGTCCGCACGCAAAGTCGTAACTTTGCCCTCGGTTGCAATGTTGCCCTGAAGAATAATCACGTCGCCCGTTTGCACGACAGCCAAAGCTTCTTCAAACGTAGCATAACCTACGCCGCCTTCCACGCGTACGGGAGCAACTTCGATTGCGCCCAATTCCGCCTTAAGCGAGGCAACAATTCCGTCAGCAGTTTCTTTGGTGGCGGTGGACAAAGCTTCCCTTGCCGTCGCTATTTTTTCTTCCATCAAATCAAAGTCTTCGGCAGTATATTCTTCTTCGTTAATCGTGGCAACGAAATTATTTAAATCTGCAAGCGCAGCCTGTCTTGCCGCCTCGTCCGCTTTGGCTTTGGTGGCGACTTTGTCTATTTCCGTCTTTGCCGCCGTCAAAGCGGTATCGACTGCGGTGATACTTCCGGCCGCATCGATTGCTTCTTTGCCGCTTGCGATAAGAGCGGTAATTTCAGCCCATTCTTCGGAGTAATAATCTTCCTCGCTTACATATTCGTCAAGCGCGGATTTAGCCTCCGTCTTCTTTGCCTTAAGCGCTTCGGCGGCTTCTTCAGCGGAAGTAATTACTTCATCGATGCTTGCCTTTGCCGAACTTACAGCGCTGTCAACGGCAGCTTTATCCTCTGCCGCGTCGATTGCGGTTTTGGCGGCGGAAACATAGCCTTCTATCAAAGCCCAGTTTTGAGCGGAATAGTTGCTTTCGCCCTTATCCAAAGCGTATTGCTCGATTTCCGCTTTTTTAGCGGTTTTGTATTCGGTAAGGCTGTTATCAATAATTTCGTCGGCAACGATTTCGCCTACCGAGCCGTTGTTTGTAACCTTATCGCCTGTAACGGTACCCGTAACCACTGCGTTTTCTCCGACGGTGACTTCAGCGCCATCGGCGTTGACGGATTCGGCGGTACCGGATACAATGACTATATTTGTGGGAATTTCATTGTTTTCGGGGGTAGAAATAACCACGCCTTCCGCTTCGTCCGCAACGGAAACTTCGACTTTACCGGCAACCGAGACGCCCGTTCCGGCATAAACCGAAACAGCATTTGCGCCATGGTTTTCAATAACGACGCTGTTCGCTGTGTTAGGCACGACTATGGTACCTTCCGAAGCGGCGCCCTCGTCGGAATTATCGGCTACAACCACTCTGCCGCCCGCAACGGTCATCGCCGTGGGAGACTGAGTCCCCTCCTCGTTAAGGATTATACCGTTAAAAATGAAGGTGTGCTGAGAAACGGTAATTTTAAAGTCGTCCGCAGTGTAACCGTCTTTAAGCGTAACGTTGGCGTTCCATACAACGGTGGCGTTTACGGCGTCGACTTCGATTTGCTTGGCTTTGATGACTTCACGGGTGAAAAGCGAATTTTTGCCGTCGCAAAGATACATTTCCCCGCTTTCCTCGGTTTTTAACGTGAATTTACCGTCAACCGTAACGTTATGGTTGTTCATTTCCAAATCGAACAGCTTATTTGCGGTAAAGTCCCCGTTTATGATAATGTTGTCCTTAAGAACAATGGGTTTATCTATATCGTCGTTAACGGCTTTTTCCAATTCCGCCGCTGTAGAAACGTATGTAGGCGCGTTTTTATTGGCGTTATTGATTAAAATTATTCCGGTAATGAGACCCGCAGCAATAAGAATAACACCGATCACTACTCCGACGATAAGATTTTTCAGTCTTTTAGTCATTGTTTCCTACCTCCTTATTTTTTTCAGCGCGTTTTCTTTCGGCACGCTTACGTCTTAATTCTTTTTCGTGTTCCTGTTTTTCAATAAGTCTCAATCTGCGGAATTCAAATCCAGTCTGACGCACGTCGTAAATATCGCGCTCGATAGCCTTGTCGCAATACGCTATGGCGTTTGCGTAATCCTTGCGCGCAGAATATATCATGATAAGTTTTTTAAGCGAAGGCACTTTAACGTGATTTACGTTCGCCACATTGAACTTGTAATCAATATCGTCTTTAAGAATATTGATGCATCTTGCCACAAGCGTCGGGTCCTGCTTTCTGTAATAATAAAGCGCGTTAACGTATTTCATTCTTAATTTGCTGAGCTCTTCCCCTTCGCAGTTGCGCCTTTGCTTTCCGTACAAAAGCGCGTAAATTTCGGCGTTAAGCACTTTCTTAAGGCGCAAACTGTTGTTGAAAAACGCGCGCAGAAATTCCTTTTCGTCGATGTATTCCCTGACGTTTTTCATGGTAGTATAAAAAGTATAATTACGATCGATTATGTATCTTGAGAACAATTCAGCCGAATCCGGCGACAAAGCGTCCAGAATTCTGTCAATAAATTCTGGCAACCCCTCGTCCTCCGTTGCGGCAGCCTCCTCATACGTAACGGCATAAGCGGTTATTCCGCCCGCATTGACATCGGTTACGTCAAAAGCCTCAACCGTTTCTTCAACGGGCTCCTCGGCAGTCTCAACCGCTTCTTCCGCAGGCGCCTCGGCAGTTTCAACCGTTTCTTCCGCGGGCGCTTCGGCAGTTTCAACCGTTTCTTCAACGGGCGCTTCGGCAGCCTCAACCGTTTCTTCAACGGGCTCCTCGGCTGTCTCAACCGTTTCTTCCGCAGGTACCTCGGCAGCCTCAACCGCTTCTTCCGCGGGCTCCTCGGCAGTTTCAACCGTTTCTTCCACGGGCGCCTCGGCAGTTTCAACTGTTTCTTCCGCGGGCTCCTCGGCTGTTTCAACTGTTTCTTCCGCGGGCGCTTCGGCTGTCTCAACCGTTTCTTCGATAGAAGCTTCGGGATTGGATTCTTCAGGAACGGCTCTCAACGGCTCCTCCGCCGCGGAATAATTTTGACCGCTTTTTACGTACAAAACGGCAAACGCAACAATCACGGCAATGCCGGCCAAGCAAAGAAACGTCAACAGTAAAGCTCCCGCAATCAATCCGCCGTTATCCGCCACATAGGCAGCCGCAAATAAAATTTTAGACATAACTTTCACCTCACTCAATTTTTGACAAAACCATTTTTAAATCCGCTTTTATATTTATATAAATTAATTAAAAAGTGCGAAAAATTTATCCGTGTATTTTATATTGTCTGTAATTAATAATAGTGTCAACTTATACCGCAATATCTTAAAACTTTACCCTCAACAACTCAAAACTCAATTTTTCCAAAGTACGATAATTTGAATTACGGAAGTTTACACGGAAACAGAATACAAAAAAACGCCCTGCTGCAATCAGGACGTTCCAAATTACTAAACAAAATTACAAGACATATTTCCCCTCAAGAATCCGCCGCAATCGGAATAGTCAAGTAAAAACGCCCTTTTTGTCGCTTTAATTATACCACCAATTTGCAAAAAAACAACTGTTTTTAGTAAACATTATAAATTTGTCAAAATTTTACTGAAAAAATACAAAATTACGCATATAAAACTTAATATATTAC